>JAFVCX010000134.1 GCA_017478855.1 Muribaculaceae bacterium
TGATGAGCGCACCGGTGAACGTGTTCTTATCCATCATCATTTCCCACATGCTCAATGAGGGGGGCATTCCCGTTTCGTGATAGAGCAGGTCGCGGAAGGTGATAGAGGCCTTGTCGCCATCGCGCAGGCCGGCAATCACGCGGCTGGCCGGCTCGTCGAGCTTAAACTTGCCGTCGTCATACAGCTTCATCACGGCGCTCAATGTGCCGGTGGCCTTGCTCACCGAGGCGAGGCCAAAGATGGTGTTGTCGGTCACAGGCACGCCGCTGCCGTAGTCGGTTTCGCCATAGGCACGGTTGCACACAACCTTGCCATGGCGGGCTATGAGCACTTGGCAGCCGGGGAAAGCGTGCTCACGCACGCCCAGCTGCGCCACCGAGTCCACCTGATGCAGCAGGCGGTTGTCAAGTCCCACCTCGGCAGGGATGGAAAATCCGAGTCGGCAAGCGTCGTAGTGAATGCCGTGTCCGGCCTGATAGGTTTTCTTGCCGCATTTCACCGATATGGGTAGGCAGCCGGCGGCAGCGTTGCCGCCAAAGAGGGTCTGCACGGCATAGTCGGCGGCAAGCACCGAGTTTTCATAGGTGAGCACCGCGCCGTGCACATGATTCATGGCCAGCACATTGCCCCACTTCTCAATGTCGTAGGGCTTGCTCAAAAGTGTCAGCACCACGTGGTCGACCGCTTTGGCCAGCTGCGCGGCCATCAGGCGGCAAGCCTCAGCATCGCTGCCGGCTACCACCAGCACAAGATTGTGGTGCCCGGCCTTGATTTGATTCACCAGCGAGGTGATGTTGTCGCCCGACTTGAACCGATAGCTGGTGACGGGCGCATAGTCATCGGCCCTGTCCTCCACCATCTTTTGAATCTCATCGGTGGCATCGAGCGTGACAAGTGCCGTGCGGCGACTTTGCAGGTTGCGCACGGGAAGCGTGTTTTTATCGTTCTTCAGCACCGTTATGCTGCCTGCCGTGAGCTGGCGGCGCACCACCTGCGCATGGGCGCTATTGATGTCGCTCTCCACATGCGAAACCTCCACCTGCTGCGGCGTGGTGAGCCCCAAAGCATATTTGTAGCGCAGCATTTTCTTGCAGCTCGCGTCGATTTGCGCTTGGGTGAGCTGACCGGCTTCAATCGCCGCCACGACGGCATCGACCTCAGCATCGGCATTGGCCGGCATGAGCAAAATGTCGTTGCCTGCCAGCAGGGCGTTCACGCAAGCCGAGCCTTGCAGGTATTTAGTGGCTCCCTTCATGGTGAGCGCATCAGTAAAAATCAAACCTTCGAAACCCATTTCTTCGCGCAGCAAATCGGTCACGCAAGGTTTGCTCATGGTGGTGGGCACCAAGCGGTTGTCGATAGCCGGCACATAGAGGTGGGCGGTGAGGATGCCTCCCAAGCCGGCATCGATGTAGCGGCGGAAGGGCACCAGCTCGCACATGTTAAGCTCAGCCATGCTCTTCTTGATTTCGGGCAAAGTCTTGTGGCTGTCCTCAATGGACGAGCCATGTCCGGGAAAGTGTTTTCCCACCGAGAGCACGTTGCCGTCTTCAAGCCCACGCGCATAGGCGAGGGCGTGCCGCCCCACGATATCGGGATTCTCGCCAAACGAGCGGGTGCCAATCACCGGATTCAGCGGATTGTCGTTCACGTCGAGCACAGGGGCAAAGTTCACGTGGATGCCTATGCGGCGCAGCTCGCGTGCCACCTCGCGGCCGTAGTCGTAGAGCAACTTGTCGTTATCCACGGCTCCCAACGTGAGGTTGCGCGGAAACGAGGGTGTGCCGTTCACGCGCATGGCCAGCCCCCACTCGCCGTCGATGGTCATCATCAGGGGCACCTGTGCGAGCGATTGGGCGTAGTTGGTGATGGTCACTTGGTCGTGGATGGTGCTTTCGTTATAGATGAGCCCGCCCACGCGGCAAGTTTCCACATATTTTTTCACTCGTGCGCGGCAGGCATCGGTGTCTTTGGGGTCAATCGCCATCACAAAGAGCTGCGCCACGCGCTCGCGGGGCGACATGGCGGCAAACTGTGCCTCCACCCAACGGTTCATATCGTCGCTGTTCACCTTATTGAACAACGCGGGCGTGACCGCATTTCGCGCCTGCGCCACCGGCATGGCGGCGGCCAGCAGGAGCAAGAGAGTCGTGAGAGATTTCAGCGTCCGGTTCATTTTTTCACCATGCGTTTTTCGTCGGTAGAATCAATCTTTTTGCCATTTTTTGACAAATTTCTCACATATTGGATGATGTGGTTACCATACTTCACGTTGTCCACATAGAGGCGCGTGGCATTCTTGAAAGGCACCATGTAGTCGCCACCATTGGCCAGATAGTCGATGGTCACCATCTTGTAGGTCTTGGCCGGATCCACTTTTTTGCCATTGATTTTTGCGCTGGTCACCTTGCCCTTGTCGTCATAGGTGACGCGCAGCTCCTTGCTCATGGCATCGCCGCGACGGCTGGCCATCACCTCAAGGGCATCAATCAGGTCTTGTCCGCTGATTTCGAGCACCATGAAGCGGTTGTCGAACGGAAACATCGACATAATCAGCCCCTCGGTGACAAGGCCCTGCGGCATATCGGTGTGAATGCCGCCCTTGTTCATGATGGCAAATTGCACATCGCTGATGCCTGATAGCGGTTTGATGATTTCCATCGTCACGTCGCTCACCCAGTTCTGCAGAGCGTCGCTGGAGTTTTTCATGTAGCGTGCCGATTCGCCCAGCGGGTTGTTCATGAGCGAGTCCACGCCGTGGCGGTAGTAGTCGAGCCAGCGATCCATGGCCGGATAGGCCTTTGCCGCCTCGTCCCACGAAGCGTCCACCTTATAGTGGCGATAGGTCACCTCGCCGGTTTCCAAGTCGAGGTCATAGGCGGCAACCAGCTTGCCGCTCTTGCCGTTCTGCCCCACGGTGATGGGCTTTCCGTCGGCATTCTTCACAGCGGCGCGGTCGCTGCCGGGCTTAATCACCGTGTGCGAGTGGCCGCCTATCACAAAGTCGATGTAATGGCTGCCCTTGATGATGTCCACATCGTTAGGCTCATCGGGGTCGTAGCTCGTGTAGCCTATGTGCGAAACCATCACCACATAGTCCACCTTCTGCACTTCCTTGAGATATTTGGCAGTAGCGTCGGCCACGTCGATTGAGGGCAGATAGCGCATGCCTTTGTAGTTAGCGTCGGCAATGAGGCCTTTGGGCGTGACGTTGATGCCCATGATGGCCACCCGCTTATCGCCATAAGCCTTGATGACCCATGGCTGGAACAGGCCGTCGAGCTTGGTGTCGCTCATGTCGTAGTTGACACTGAGCTTGGTGGCCTTGATGTTTTTATAGAAATGGGCGATGCTGTCGATGCCGTTGTCAAACTCGTGGTTGCCCAAAACGATGATGTCATAGCCCAGCGAGTCCATCAAGGCATACTCCATCTCGCCGCCGTAGAGCGAAAAAAACACAGTGCCCTGCACGGCGTCGCCGGCGTGCACCACCAGCGTGTTTTTGTTTTCGCGGCGAATTTGATCCACAATGGCGCGGCGGCGCAAGACGCCGCCCTGCCCGTCGGCGGCAGGCTCGATTTGGCTGTGCGTGTCGTTCATCGCCACAAACACCACGTGCTCGGCCTGCAGGCCGGCCCATGCGATGGATGCCAGCACGGCCCCCATCATCCATCTTTTCATGCTTCGTTTCATCATTATATAGGAGATTTTTTGATTATTGGCAAAATATCCTACAAAATTAGGACAAAATGAGCGAAAAGCGAAAAGAAAACTTGTTTTCTTTCCTTTTTTGAATGCCAAACAGCTTCAGTTTCGATAAAGCGAGAGAGAAGTCAAATTTATTTATAAGTTTTTCCGAGCATAAAGAAACTTCACGGTTTTGGGGATTGATAACAAAGCTATCCAAGAGGCAGATGGCAACCTTCAGCATCCCACAAAGTTGATTTTCAAATAATTAAAACGGCAAATCGTCAAGGCCATTGTTTTCGCATACCAAACCCGACGGTTCTATTCTCTCAGCTCTACCAATATCCTTTATCTTCGAACAATACCTTGCAAAAACTTTATAATCATCTATTTCTTCTCTGCGTTTTTTGCTCATTAGAGCAAACTCGGAATCTTTTTCTATGCCCAAATAACATTCAGCAGGAGTCTGTAAATTAATGTTTAATCATTTTGGCATAATTTGTTCCACCATAATCTCGTTTACATCGAATCCGGCTTCCTCTATCCATGGATTTTCTTTAATTAATAACGTTTTTGCCTCTTGTTGGTCATGTCCAAAAGCCCTACCTAACATCTGACAATTATTCACTTCCACATTTTCATTTGGTGCAATGGTATAGCCCTCTAAAGTATAACAGATATATTCATTCATAGTTTACCACATTGATTTCATCACAGTGTTCAGTCCTTCATACA
>JAFVCX010000135.1 GCA_017478855.1 Muribaculaceae bacterium
AATTCACCGTGTAGGTACTCTGATTGCGGTTGCTCCAGTTGGTGAAGCTCACCTCGGCAAACTTCACGGTGTTTTCCACACCGTCTTCGTCCTCCCACGAGCGGAAGAGGCTGAATTTCACATTGCTATTGATGAAACTTTTGGTCACAGCGGTGCCCGTGCCATTGCTGATAAGGATGGCATTGCAATACTGATTATACTGGTTGTCCTCGTCCACCGGATAGTATTTGCTGTAATAGTCGGTGCCGATAGAGAGGGCCAGACGCTCGCGCTTGTCATAGCCGGGGATGATGGCATCGTCGGCATTGGAGCGGATGGGGTCGTAGGAGGCTGCGGCAGGGCGGCCCTTGACCACATAGGTGAGCTTGCGGCCCGAGGGGTATTGCTCCACATAGAGGTCATCGGCATTGTCGGTCACCGTCCAAGTGGTTTTGCTGATGCCCTCTTCGGGGCTGATGAGCACTTCCTCACCGTTGCGAATCTCATACACCCAGTAGACCTGCTCCACAGGCGTTTTCGAGAGTTTGTCGGTGGTAGACTGCCAGCTCAAGGCCACCTCATAAGTGTGCTCGCCATAGAGTGTGCTGGTCGACTTGGTGGGAGTGGCAGTCAGCTCAATGCGATACCAAGAAGTGCTGGGAGAATAATCGGAGTTATAATAAGCGAATTCGGCGTAGGAACCCCAGTGCCACTGTCCGCCAACAGTGGGTAATGCAGTCGTATTTATAGAACATCTATAGTTATAGTAGTAGCCGTCATAGCTAGACACTTTATAGCCGTTCACATAAGGTCCGTCCGAGCCACTATAGTTAGCCCAGCCTTCATCATAATTCATAATTCTTCCATCGTGCGTCACATTATGGCTTTGCACGTTAAAATAGCGATAGCTTCTGTCTGTATCTGTAGCGCTCACATATTTTTTACTTTCTGGTTTGCCAAAATAGGTCAACCGCTGGTCGGGGATGAAGAATTGAAGACCCGACACGTCTTGGTGAGAATCACTGCCCGTAGCATTTTTCCCAACCATGGAGAAATAGTGTTCAGCAGAGAGCACCGAGTTGCAATCATGCTGAATGGGATAGGAATTACCCAGTTTAAGGGCCTCATAGTAATTCTCGATTTGCGATCCTTCAGTGCCGTCGGTGGGACTGAACTGCTCAAACATACGTCCGAATGGGCGGTTCATCTGCTCATCCCCATTGGCTGTATGATAAATGTCGCGCGCCTGCCCTTTTGAGAGAAAGAAGAAACGGTTAAGCCCCGGCGCTTCGGTCACAGTGAAAATGGTGCCCGGCAAGTAGCTACCGTCGGAAATCAGTCCTTCGTTGAGGCGCATGCCATCGGTGAGTAGTTGCACGTATTCTATAGAATTCGCAATAAAATCACGCAGGGCATCATAGTTCATCGTAGAGAACGGGAGCGAAGTGAGGTCGTTTTTTGCGAAGTTGTCGCGCACGGCCACGAGCAGCACAGTGTAGCCCTCCGATTTGGGTTTATATGTTGTGTAGTCCGTGTAACGGTCATTAGCACTATTGAAAGGGATATCCCAGCCTCCATCAATGCCACCATAATACACATTGCGGTAGCGCGTGGTGAGGTTTTGGCCCGACGTATTGCCATAGGCGGCTTGGTAGATACCCGGGATTTCGGGCGTCATGTAGATGTAGCGCAGCAGGGCGATGATTTGGTCGGGGTCGTCGGCCTTATCGGTGATTTTGCTGGTGGTTTGGTTGGTGGCGGTATAAGGCCAGCCATAAGTGAACTTGTCGTACCACGACTTGGGATGGGTGACGTTCACACCACCCACGTCAGCATTGTTCTGCGTGGCGGCGGCATCTTGTGCTGAAGTTGAGAGCGATGTCGCAAGGAGCACAGCCAATGTCAAGAGAGAGAGATACTTTACGTTCCTCATTGTTGTCAAAGTAATTTTAGATATTAATAATAGTAATGTTAATTCTCGCCAACATAAATGCTCACGCTTTTGCGCTCCCGCCGCCGCGGGACAAAATCACTTTGACTGCTATCGTGCACAAAAAACAATGAGCGTGGAGCAATGTCAGTTTATCAAGCTGAGGCATCGCCAAACGCCCATCCAAAAATAAACAGTATCCCCCACGCCTGCCTGTCATTATACTGCACCCCGCCTATGGGGGATAGTATAGGCACGCATGAGCGCATAACAACTGCCTATCCTTTTGGATTCTTGAAAATTGGCGATTTTCAGCTTAGGATAAAGCACAACGCTCGGTATGTAAGCATCGGGGCGGTGAAACCCTAATGCGTTGAAACCCAGCCCGACTCTTCGAGCTTCTATGATTTCAAGTTGCAAAAGTAACACATATTTTCGAATTGGCAAAAAAATTTTCGCCAATTCGCGTTTTTTTCGCCTCCGCCATGCGAGCGGGCGTGGTGCGGTCGCATCGTCCACGCCGCCGGCTGTGCTTTCCTGCGCGATGAGGCACCGGGAGCAGTCGCTACACCTATTTATATATAGGGGGGAATTGTGGGGGCGGAGGCTAAGGCGAGGGAACCGCCCCCCTCGCAAGCGGTGGTGCATCTCCGACGCACCACCGGCAACCGCACCGGCACACATGGAGGGATGCGCCGCACCCGAGAGGCGGGTATGGGGGCACTATCTCCCCAAATCAACAAGTTTTTTTGACAAATCATCTCCCCAAATCAACAAGTTTTTTGACAAATCATCTCCCCAAATCAACAAGTTTTTGTAATTTTGCCCTCTGAAACAGACAGATACAGTCATGATAAGCAGAAACATACTTCACGACCTGCAACAATGGAAAACGAATGACTATCGCAAGCCATTGATTTTGAGAGGAGCACGGCAAGTTGGCAAAACCACCGTTATCAACTTGTTTGGCAGCACCTACGACAACTTTCTCTCGTTTAATCTTGAGAACCGCGAGTCGCGCCGCCTATTTGAAGAGGAGGAGCCCCTTCGGGCCAAAGTGGGCCGCATGTTTGCATGGAAAGGATTGAAACAAAATCCGGGCGACACGCTCATCTTCATTGACGAGATACAGAATTCGCCACAGACCATAGCGCTGCTTCGGTATTTCTATGAGGAGCTTCCGCACCTGCACATCATCACGGCGGGTTCTTTGCTTGAAAATCTGGTGGATGTGAAGACTTCGTTTCCTGTGGGGCGCGTGCAGTACTTAGCTTTGCGGCCTTGCTCTTTCAGGGAGTTTGCCGCGGCCATGGGGCATGAAAGGCAATACGAATACCTTCGCGAGCATCCCGAAGAGTCCTCGTCGTTTCATGAAACCATGATGTCGCTATTTAACCAATACACACTCATTGGCGGCATGCCCGAAGCCGTGCAACGCTATTGCGACCATCGCGATGCCCTCGCAATGGACGACGTGTATGAAACGCTACTGCAGGCCTATCGCGACGATGTGGAAAAATATGTGCGTAAGAGCAAATTGACCGAAGTGATCAGATTCATTTTGGCACAAGGTTGGAACTACGCCGGAGAAATCATCACGCTGGGCAACTTTGGCCATTCAGGCTACCGATCGACCGACGTGCGCGAAGCGTTGCAACTGCTGCACAAGGCCATGCTGTTAGAAACCGTGTATCCCACGAACAGTGCGCAGATGCCCATCACGCCCAACATGCGGCGTGCTCCAAAATTGATTTGGCTGGATACCGGCCTCGTGAACTACGCAGCCCGCATCAGGCAAGAAGTGATCACGGCCACCACCCTGCAAGACGCATGGCGAGGAAGAATCGCCGAGCACATCGTGGCTCAAGAACTGCTCACTTTGAGTTCGAAAGTGAGCGAAACGCGCAGTTTTTGGTCGAAAAACAACGGCGGACAGGGTGCCGAAGTGGATTTTGTGTGGGCCGCCGATTCTTTGCTTATTCCCATCGAAGTGAAAGCAGGACACAACTCTCATCTTCGCTCCCTGCACTCATTCATCGACGCTTCGCCCTATCATATAGCCGTGCGCGTGTGGTCAGGACCTTTTCAGGTGGATGACGAGCTGACGACCATGGGGAAAAAGTCGTTTAAGCTCATCAACTTGCCATTTTACCTGGTGGGGATGCTCAATGAGATTGTGGCGCGGGTTTAGTCGAGGAGATGGGGGCGCAGGCGGCGGGTGCGCTCAAGGGCTTGCTGCATCTTCCACTCGGCGATGGCGGCATCGTTGCCGCTGAGCAGAATGTCGGGCACGCGCCAGCCGTTGAACTCGGCCGGACGGGTATAGACGGGTGCTTCGAGCAAATTGTCTTGAAACGAGTCGCTGAGGGCGCTCTGCTCGTCGCCTATGGCCCCGGGGATGAGGCGCACCACGGCATCGGCAATGACGGCTGCCGGCAGCTCGCCGCCGGTGAGCACATAGTCGCCAATGGAGATTTCGCGCGTGATGAGGTGCTCACGAATGCGGTAGTCCACGCCCTTGTAGTGGCCGCACAAGATGATGAGGTTTTGGCACAGCGAGAGGGCGTTGGCCATGGGCTGCGAGAGGATTTCGCCATCGGGCGAGGTGAAAATCACCTCGTCGTAGGCTCGCTCGCTCTTAAGCTGCTCGATGCAGCGGTACACCGGCTCGATCTGCATCACCATGCCCGCCTCGCCGCTAAAGGGATAGTCGTCCACCTTGCGATGCTTGCGCAGCGACCAGTCGCGCAGGTTGTGGATGTGAAACTCCACCAGCCCTTTTTGCTGGGCACGTTGCAGGATGGAGCAGTTGAGGGGCGACTCTAACGCCTCGGGCATGACCGTGAGTATATCAATTCGCATCATATCGGGGATAGGAATTTCAGTGTTATGCTTTACGAGATCCACAGCGAGCGCACCTTGCGGCCTATGGCCAGCAGGTTACCGGCCGTGATGACCGCCATGATGACCACACCCACCAGCACGGCCGGCCACACCGACGCGCCGCCGCCCCCCATGGCCGAGAGCATGGGCAGGTAGTAGAGCCGCGCCACGAGCATGAGCGCCAGTGCCACGAGCAGCACGGCACCATTGATGGCCAGCACAAGCCACATGTAGGGTTGCGACACCTGCCGGGGCGAGTAGCCCAGCAAAAGCAGGTCGCGCAGCTTGCGGGTGTTTTTTTGCAAGAGCAAGAAGATGCTCAGCATCAGCACGAAGAACGACAGCAAACTGATGACCACACCCACGGCAATCACAATGGTGATGATGAGCGTGAGGAAATAATTGGCCTTGCTGGCATTCATCTTGTCGCCCGCCACATCGTAGTGGTGGGTCGTCATATAGTCCTCAATGGCGATGTCGCCGGGCTTGCTCACCTCCACGATGAGGCGTTGGGGCGGCGTGGTGCCACCGTCGCCATAGCGGTCGTTGGCCCAGCGCATAAACTCTTCGGGCACGATGACGGTGTTGAGCCGCGACGAGAAGCCCACGATGCGCCCGGGCAGCGTTTCGTTCAATCCATTGCCGCTCAACGTGAACGACAGCGGAATGAGCGACACCTGTCCCTCGCTCATCTGAGGCAGTCCCTGCGTGGCCGCAAAGCCGAAGTTATAGAGCGACAAATAGTCGCGCGACACAATCACCGGCACTTGCCGGCGTTGGGCATCAAAGCTCCAATCGGCATCGGCCACATCGATGAACTCATCGGGGATGGCCTCGAAGAAAAACTGGCTGCGCATGGCTTTGCCACTGTTGCCCAGCCCTATGGTGGCATTGATGGCAAACTCGCTGCCCGTGAACCGGCCCACCTTGCGGCACCACGGCTGCTGCTCAAGCTGCTGCACCTCGGCCGGCTGGAACTCGCCGGCTCCGCCCAGCATGGCGCCGGTGGCTGTGACGGCCTTAGTGATGACCAGATAGTCTTTGCGTATGAACGATTCTTCATCGTTAAATACCGGCAGCACATCGCGATAGAACTGCACCGCCAGCACCACAATGAATAGCCCCACTAAATTGGCTATGGAGAACCCCACGAGCTGCGGAGCGCTGATGTGGGTGCGCAATAATTTCCAAATGAGTCGTTTCATAGGGCAGTTACAATTCTAAGTGGCTGTGATAGGTGAGTTGCAGCGGGTTACCCACACTGGTGGCAATCACACCGGCCCCCATGCGGCGAGCCTCCTCGTCCACAATGGCCGCGGCGATGTGGTTGCGTTGCTCATCAAGGTGGCTCACCGGCTCGTCGAGCACGATGAAGTCGGCCGGCTGGCACAGTGCGCGAATGAGCGCCACACGCTGCTGCTGGCCTATGGAGAGTTTGGCCACCGGACAGTGCAACTTATCGGCAATGTCGAGTCGTTCAAAAAAATCTTCTATTTCCCGACGGGTCTTGTGGGCGGTGAGCTGGTTTTTCAGCTCCACATTTTCAAGAGCGGTAAGCTCGGCAAAAAGTTTCATGTCTTGCGGCAGATAGGCCAACTCATGCTTGCGCACATAGCACCACTGTTCTACGGCGAGTGAGCGCAAGTCGCGTTCGTCAAACCGCATCACGCCCTCGTAGTCGCGCCGGTAGCCATACAGGTAGCTGCACAGCGACGATTTGCCCGTGCCGCTCTCGGCACTCACCAGATAGTAGCGGCCGCGCTCGAACGACACCTCGCACCGCCACACTTGGCTGGGCACCGGCTCTCTCTCGGCAAAAACCGCGGGCAACGTATTATATAAGGTGATTGTCTTCATCTCCTGCTCTTGATTTCAGGCTGCAAAATTACTATTTTCTCACATGATGCACAAATTGCTCAATGCATGATGCCATAGCACACGGCCAGCACCACAGCCACCAAGCACCAGTAGGCCAGCAGCCAGCGCACCAACCAGCGGCCACGCGCCGGCGAAGCCGGACGCAGCAGCACCCACACGGCCAGCACCACCACCCACGGCGCAAAAGGCAGCACATAGCGGCTCACGGTGCCCACCACCATATAGGCGATGCCC
>JAFVCX010000136.1 GCA_017478855.1 Muribaculaceae bacterium
GCCAATGCAGCGCCAAAGCTCAAGCATAAACGCTTGGCAGAAACGCATGATTTCAGCATCGCTCTTGCCAACGGGGTCGAAGTCCGAACCACCTTTGCCACCGCCCATAGGAAGGGTAGTGAGAGCGTTTTTGAACATTTGCTCGAAGCCCAAGAACTTCAGCATCGAAGGAGTCACTGCCTTGTGGAAGCGAAGACCGCCTTTGTACGGGCAAATGGCGCTATTGAACTGCACGCGGTATCCGAGGTTGGTCTGCACCTCACCCTTGTCGTCAACCCAAGTGACGCGGAAAGTGAAGATACGATCGGGCTCAACGATGCGCTCAATGATTTTAGCTTTTTCAAATTCGGGATGTTGGTTGTAAACTTCCTCCACCGATTCGAGAACCTCTCTTACGGCCTGCATGAACTCCAATTCGCCTGGATGCTTTTGCTCCAGATGCTGCATGATTTTCTGTACTTCCATGATTAACAATAAAAAGGTTTATTAATTAATGTATTTTTTGAGATAATAAATACCGTTTTGAAATTCGACACAAATGTAAAATATTTTTTCTAAACAAACGCAATTTACCCAAAGAAAAATCATGATTTTCAGTTTTTTTTCATCAGCGGAGGCCATGCGTGAAGTTTTTTGAAAATTTCATTTTTTCTCCATTCATGGTTAAGTTTCAGCAAAGAGCCACTTGTGTGAACCGCTTGCCGTCATCCGATGTCATCAAACGCACTTTTGCTTTCAAAATGTCACTTTTGTTTTTCTTGTGCCCGTGATTTTTTTTGTCAAGTTTTTTTTAGTGTGGCAATTATTTCTTATCTTTGCGCACACAAGAAACAGAAATAACTTTTAATACTATAACCAACCTCTTTGCAGGTTCATAAAATCAAAATTTTCTTATGAAGAAGCACAATTTCTATGCAGGACCATCAATCCTGAGCCAGTACACACTCGACAACTGTGTGGATGCTATCCGCAATTTTGCCGACACGGGTCTTTCGATTCTTGAAATCTCGCACCGCAGCAAAGAATTCACCGCTGTGATGGATCAAGCCGAAGCGCTTTTCAAAGAATTGCTCGACATCCCCGCAGGCTATCGCGTTCTTTTCTTGAGCGGTGGCGCAAGCACCCAGTTCTGCATGGTTCCCATGAACCTGCTGAAAACCAAGGCCGCTTATCTTGACACTGGCACTTGGGCCAATAAAGCCATCAAAGAGGCCAAACTCTTTGGCGAAGTGGCTATTATAGGTTCGTCGAAAGAGGACAACTATACCTACATTCCTAAGGGTTATGACATTCCCACCGATGTGGACTACTTCCATATCACGACCAACAACACCATCTATGGCACTGAGATTCGCGAAGATTATGATGTGCCCGTGCGCATGGTGGCCGACATGTCGAGCGACATCTTCTCTCGCCCGGTAGACGTAAGCAAATATGACCTCATCTATGGTGGCGCACAGAAGAACATCGCTCCCGCCGGCGTAACTTTCGTGATTGTGAAAGAAGACGTGCTTGGCAAGGTGGACCGTGTGATTCCCACCATGCTCAAATATCAGACGCATGTGGACAAAGGTTCCATGTTCAATACGCCTCCTGTGTTCCCCATCTATGCAGCTCTGCAAACCTTGAAATACTATAAAGAAATTGGTGGCGTGAAAGAGTTGCAACGCATCGACGAAGAAAAGGCAGCCGTTCTTTATGACGCTATTGATAAGAGCCGCATCTTTGTGGGCACTGTTAAGCCTGAAGACCGCTCAATCATGAACGTTTGCTTCGTGATGAAACCCGAATATAAAGAACTCGAGACAGACTTCCTCGACTTCACCGGCACTAAGGGCATCGTGGGCATTAAAGGTCACCGCTCGGTGGGTGGTTTCCGCGCTTCTCTCTACAACGCACTTCCTCTTGAGAGCGTGAAAGTTCTTGTGGACGCAATGGCCGAGTTTGAAAAGAATCATTGATTATAGTTTCACCTTAATATAAATAGCAATGAAAATCTTAGTTGCAACCGAAAAACCTTTTGCTCCCGTTGCTGTCGAGGGCATTAAGGCCGTGGTGGAAGAGGCAGGACACGAACTTGTGCTGCTGGAGAAAGGCACAAAAGCCGACATGATTGCAGCTGTGGCCGATGTGGCAGGCTTGATTGTTCGCAGTGATAAAGTTGACAAAGAAGTGTTTGACGCAGCCAAGCAATTAAAAGTTGTGGTGCGCGCAGGTGCCGGATACGACAACATTGACCTTGCCGAAGCCACTGCTCACGGCGTGTGCGTGATGAACACACCGGGACAAAACGCCAACGCTGTGGCCGAACTGGTCATGGGCATGGTGGTGACCCTCATTCGCAATCGCTATAATGGCACTTCGGGCACCGAGCTGCTCGGCAAGCCTCTGGGCATTCACGCTTATGGTGCCGTGGGCCGCAATGTGGCTCGCATTGCCAAAGGCTTTGGCATGAAAGTTAGCGCATTTGACCCGTGGGTCAAAGATGAGGTGATGATGGCCGATGGTGTAGATCCCATTCACAGCCTTGAAGACCTTTATAAGATCAACCAGTTTGTGAGCCTTCACATTCCGGCTACTCCCGAAACTAAGAAATCGGTGGGCAAGGGCCTCATTGAGATGATGCTGCCGGGCGCAGTCCTCATCAACGCTGCCCGCAAAGAAGTGATTGACGAGGAAAGCCTTGCCGAAGCATTTGAGGCTCGCCCCGACTTCCGCTATGTGGCTGATGTGAAGCCTGACAATGCTGCTGAGCTTGAGGAGAAGTATGGCGACCGCGTTTTGTTCACTCCCAAGAAAATGGGTGCTCAAACCGCCGAAGCCAACATCAACGCCGGCCTTGCAGCTGCCAACCAAGTGGTGGCTCATTTGAAAGACGGCTGGAATCGTTTCCAAGTGAACAAATAAGATTCCTCAAGAAATCGCATCAATGAGAATGGGGAGAACTGGCAATCAGTTCTCCCCATTCTCATTATCGTGTCAGCCAGTCTTATTCGGCCGGTTCTTAGTCAAGTTTGTGGATAATCAAGCCCGAACGCAGTTTCGGCTCAAACCATGTGGCCTTAGGCGGCATGATGTTGCCAGAGACAGCGATATCAATGATTTGTTGCATCGTCACAGGATAAAGAGCCAACGCCACCTTCATTTCGCCAGAGTCTACGCGCTCTTTCAGCTCGCCCAGACCACGAATGCCACCCACAAAGTCAATGCGCTTGTCGGTGCGCAGGTCGGTAATGCCCAAGATGTCGCGCAAAATGTAGTCGCTCGAGATCTTGACGTCGAGCACACCTATCGGGTCATTATCATCATAAGTGCCCTCTTTTGCAGTGAGCGAATACCATTTGCCGCCCAAATAAAGAGAGAAATTGTGCAGGGCCACGGGATGGTAGATCTCCTCACCCTTGTCCTCAACCACGAAGTGCTCTTTCACTTTGGCAAGGAATTGTTCTTCGGTAAGTCCGTTCAGGTCTTTCACCACACGGTTGTAGTCCATCACTTTCAAGTGCGACTGGGGGAAGCACACCGCCA
>JAFVCX010000137.1 GCA_017478855.1 Muribaculaceae bacterium
AGCACATCTCCGGCCTGTGCAAAAACGCCCAGTTCATTTTTCAGCCCATTGAAGTTGATGCCCGTTTTTCCTCCGATAGCGGCATCAACGGCACCCATCAGTGTGGTGGGCACATTGATGAAGCGCATGCCTCGCTTGAATGTGGCTGCGGCCATACCTCCGAGGTCGGTCACCACACCACCGCCCACATTCACGAGCACGCTCTGCCGGGTGGCTCCGAACTGTTCCAACTGTTGCCACACATGTGTGAGGGTCGAGAGGGTTTTGTGAGCATCGCCGGCCTCAATTGTGATAAGGTGTGCTTCAGGCATGGCCACTGCCACAAGCGGCCATGCCTGCTGGGCAGTGTTTTCGTCAACCAATACAAATTGGTGATGCGGTGGCACATCAGCAAGCAGCCGAGTCAGTTGGGCTTCGGGCTGATTGCTGAAGATGAGGTTTTGGCTCATGCCGTGGTGGTTTTGAATGACTCAAACAACGAGGGCAAGGCACTTTCGAGGGCGCTCATGTTAGGATACACCAAGTCGGCTCCGGCCCGATATAATTCCTTTTCGGGAATGGGGCCTGTGGTCACGCCTATGGTGAAGCAACCGGCGGCATGACCCGCCTGCACGCCCAAGGGCGCGTTTTCAATGACGATGCACTGGCGGGCGGCCACACCGGCCTTTGCCATGCCTTTGAGATAAGGCTCGGGATGGGGTTTGCCACGCCTCACGTCGTTGCCCGTGACGCGGTGCTGCCCCAGCAGCTCGCCAAAATCGCGGTCGATGCGTTCAAGAATGGTGGGTTGCATCGAACCGGTGACCAGCACACGCTCTATGCCGGCGTTTTTGAGCTGTGTGAGCACATCTTTAATGCCCGGAATGATGGCAGCTTCGCCCAACTCATGAAAGTAGCGCGTCTTCACGCCATACAGGGCACGCGCCTCATCGTCGGTGAGGATTTTGCCGGCACCTTGCTTGAATTTCATCTTGATGATTTCGGCACCCGTCATGCCTTCGAGCAAATAAAACTCGTCGCGCGTGCATTTAATGCCGTTTTTCTGCATGAGTTTCACCCATGCTCGTGTGTGATTCTTCATTGAGTCATAGAGCACCCCGTCGCAGTCAATCAAGGCCACGGCAAGGTCGATGCTTTTGTTGCCCGAATACTTCAGATAGTTGGCAATCGCATTTTGTTCAGTCATGAGTGTGTGATTTTTTAGTTACTTGTTTTTTATCTGACGGTAATGTGAAAACATCCCTGCCTTCGCTCAAAAATGGCGTAGCAACGTCCATGTTGCCGCTCGTCATACACGATTTCGGCAAGGATATTCTTCAAGTCTTCGAGAGAAACGAGAAAAGTTGTGTCGCGGCAGTCAAATTTCACCCAACTGATGTCGAAGGTGGTGCCATAGCGGTGGCACGACTGGTCGGTGGCACTGCGGTTGCGGCGACGCAGGCGAGCCACGCTATAATCGGTGCGCAGTAGGCTGGTGACCCTAATGCGATAATCCTTGCCGCCACGAGCTTTCACGGTGTCTTGAAAAGCCCGCCCTATGTCTTTGAGCAGTTGCGCTGCGCGGGGCACAAGGTAAGGCATCGACATCGACAGGGAGTCAATCATATATTCATCGCAAGAATAGACGCGCTGCAGCGGACGCTTGGTGTGCCACGATGAGCGCAAATCGGTGATAGGCTCTATGCCATTGGCACGGGCTGCGGTGAGTTGCAGGCCGTTGGTGTCGCAAAAAATGTCGCGCAACCTGCCCGGAACGATGTGCACGGGCAAGTGATGTATCTCGCCTTCGGGATGAAAATCCACCTCGCCCGGAGTGGACGAAAGCGGATGAGCGGTTACAAGCGTGTCGGTAGCATAATCGGTGGTGGAGTCGCTGTTTTGCGAAGATCGTTTGCAGGCACCGGTCACCACCAGCGTGATGGCAACCAGTGGCAGCAAGTGCATGAAATTGAACACCTTCATTCCTTATCGGCTCAGCTGCAAGGTGTCGCAATTCATTTTCCCACTGTTTGCACCATAAGCACTCGCTCGTTAGGGGCAAGTTTCAACGCTTCGGTAAGGGCCTTGTTGTCCATCATGGCACGCACCACAGTCTTTAGCCCTGCCGAGGCGCAGTAAAGATAAATGTTATGTGAGGCTGCTCCCACCGTATAGGCTTGAAACACCTCTTTCTCTTGCTTGGTGGTGTCGACCACAAGGGCAATGTTGATGGGAGCGGTGGCCGCCCATTCCTGCCGGGCGCAGTCGCGGCGAAAGTCGCCCGTGTTCACCACGGTGAGGGTATTGTCTTCGGGGTTATAGCGACTCACCTCGGTGGCTGTGAGCACATAGAGTATAAGTTCCTGCCGGTTCATGGCCGTGGCGATGGTGCGCTTGCCGTCATGCGTCACACCCCACGCGGCCCACAACATATTGCTCAAATCTTGCTTGCTCACTTGACTCGCAGGACTGATGTCGCGACTCGACTGGCGAGCAGCCATGGCCTCCATCAAGGGCATGCCACCTGTCGTTTGAGGTGCCGGCAGCACTTCGGCTCCGCTAAAGAATGCAGTTGTCATCATCATGGCTAATGTGAGATTTCTTATTTGTTTCATAGTGAGGGATTGTTTATTGTTCTTATAATAACGAAACAAAAGTAGCAAAAATTTGCCTCCCAACCAACTTTTTTAAGAAACTTAACCACCCCCTCAACATTTCAGCAGCCTCCAATAAAAATCAGCCCAACCTACTAAAAACTTTTGTGACATTCAGAGAGAATGAGTAATTTTGCGACCAAGTAACTCTAATTGGTTGCTGAAAAATACTGAAATTAGCGTTTGCTTTTTATTCTGAACGTCTCAAAGCTTGGCCGCCGAAAGACAAAATCGATGAATAAAAAAGTGGACGTTCGCGATAGCGTGGACGTTTTCTTCATCTGATTTTGTGGGTCAGGCCAAGCACCCGAGACGTGGATGGAGCAATTTCGTCCACGTCTTGTTTTGGTGCTTGGTCACAACCCGTTCTGTTTAGATTGCATGCGCTGCGATGAGCATGTTATGTTAAACAAACAGAATGTTGGTTGGCACTTGTTATGTGCAAGTGCTCGAAAAATTGTTGCTCTTTTTGAGCGATTAGGTATGCCGCTCGTGACCGAGTTGCCTATTTTCCTTACATGTATGGCAATTTATGGTTTCAAAACCATGAGATCCATTCGTGCCATGATGATTAATCCAGATCCTACGTTGAGTATGGAGCGGTTGTGGGAGTCCTTAGCTCTCTATGGTCTGATTGGCTATGTGTTTTCGGCCATCAATCATTTCGGGGCAAAACGTTGGATCAAATATTTGACCTATGCAATTATTCTGGTTCTGTTCTTGGTTGAAGAGTTTTTGGGACACAATTTTGAACTGCATATATCGCCGGGCGTTTTTATGCTGATGGGTGAAACCACCTCACGCGAGGCCAGCGAGTTTTTGGTTTCCACATGGTTGTCGCCGGCAAGTGTGATGGCTTATGCACATGTCGTCATACTTATAATTGCTATTCTTTTTATGGAGCATTTTCGTGCTCGATTTAGCAAAGCGATTGATACTATGTGGATTAAAGCTCCAATAATGGCATTGACATTCGTGATCATTTGTGCAGGGCTTTGGTCGTTTCAATTATTTAACAAAAAGTTGTTTGGATGTGGGACGACTGATCAGGTGTCGAGATATGTGAGTGGATTTGGCTCATTCCCAACCGATCCGTATACCGAGATTGTGTATTCTCTCTATGACTTGCATTTGGCTTCGGGCGAAATACAGTTGGCTTTGAATACCGCTTTGAAAAACAACGATTCATCAACGATTCTTCCCGGTGTAGACTCTTTGAATGTGGTGCTGGTTATAGGTGAGTCATTTATCAAGCATCATGCCAGTCTGTATGGTTACGAACTAAAGACAACACCGTTTCTCGACCGAATGCAAAACGATGGGCAGCTTTACGCTTTCGATAATGTTGTGTCGCCTTATAATCTGACGAGTCTTGCCTTGCGGAATATGCTGTTCTGTAATAGTTTGGGTGATAATGAAAGTTGGCACGAAACTCTTTTCTTTCCAATGGTCTTCAAGCGGGCAGGCTACAATGTGATGCTTTGGGACAATCAGTTGGAAATGAATAAGGATGCGGCATTTTCGTTTGCTCTGAATAGTTTTTTGTATAATAAGGAGATTTGTCGTTTATCCTACACGCAAACCAACGACAAAAGTTTTGAATATGACGCGGAAATTATACTTGATTATGCACGAAAAACGAGATCGGGAAATTGCAACTTTATCATCTTCCATCTCATGGGGCAACACGTTGCCTACGAGGAGAGATATCCTCACCAACAACCCTTTGAATATTTCACTGCCGATAGTATTCGAAACTCCGCGTCCTACATGACATCTGAAAAACTGCAATGTGTAGCCGAATATGACAATGCCACCCGATATAATGACTATGTGATAAAACTGATTGTGGATCGTTTTGCCAATCAAAATGCGGTCATCGTCTATCTTTCGGATCATGGAGAGGAAGTCTATGATTTCCGCGACTCATGTGGACGTCAGCATGGCGCACTCACAAAAAATCTGGTGAGGTACCAATTTGAAATACCTTTTATGATTTGGTGCTCCGATAGATTCAGGGAGAATTATCCTGAGCTTTGCTCTCTGATAGCGTCGTCTGTCCATCGCCCTCTAATGACAGATAATCTTTGCCATTTGCTATTTCATTTGGCGGGGATTGAAACGCAGGCCTATATCTCGTCGCGCGATGTGATTAGCCCTGACTACAAGTGCCCTAAACGGCTGATTAACGATAAGGTGGAGTATGACGAAGTGATGAGGCGGTAAGCTGCATGATGTGGCACAAGCGCCATTGCTCACCGGCAATGGCGCTTGTGATTGTGTGCGTGAGGGGCTGCGCGCGTTAGATGGTGCGCTCCACGGGCAAGACCCATGCCCGCAGGCCCAGTTTGGGAGTGGCCAGATCCATTTCGTGCAAATGCTGCAAAATGGAGTCCACATGGTCGTCCTCAACCATAGCCATCATGGCCGATGCCAGCGATGGCCAAGCATGGGTGCCATAATGCGGCTCACCCGTCTTCGAACCACGGCCCTGCACTTCTTGCCATGCCGTGAAGCCACGGCTGCCCAGCTGGGGCAACAGCTCCACGATGTGCTCATAATAGGCTTGGTCAAATGCTATAAATAATGCTTTCATCTTTGTCTGATTGAAAATTGAGAATGAAATTGTGATTTATCCAAGTCCCCCGGAACCTTCCTTGAAGAGTGGGGGACTTGGCTGTTTACTTCTGCGCGTCGAGCTTTTGGTGAAGTTTTTTGCGCGTGCGCTTAATGCCGTTGAATGCAAAGATGGTGTACATGGTGGGCACAAAGAGCAGGGTGAGCACGGTGGAGAACGTCAAACCGCCAATCACGGCAATACCCATGGGGCGCCACATCTCCGAACCCTCACCGCCGCCAATGGCCATGGGCACCATACCCAGAATGGTGGTGAGCGAGGTCATCAGCACAGGGCGCATACGCGAGTGTCCCGCGTCGAGCACAGCCCGGCGCACACTCATGCCGCGCTCGCGGTTAAGCGTGATATAGTCGATAAGCACGATACCGTTTTTCACCACAATACCAATCAGCATGATGGCTCCAATCATCGACATGATGTTCAGGTTGGTGCCCGTTATCCACAGGATAAGCACGATACCCGAGAACGCAAACATGATAGAGGTCATGATGATGCCGGGATAGGTGAGCGACTCAAACTGCGAGGCCATTACGATATAGACCAAGATGATGATCAGCACGGCCAGTGTGCCGAGGTCGCGGAACGAATCCTGCTGATCCTCGTAGCTACCGCTCAACTGAATGGTCACGCCGGCAGGCTTCTCCATCTTGTCGATTTCGGGTTGTGCGTCGGCAATGATGGCACTCATGGGTCGGTTTTGAACCACGGTCGACACTGTGATGATGCGTTCGCGGTCTTTACGCTCGATGGTGGGCGGAGTGAAACGTTCAACCACCGTACCCACTTCTTTCAGGCGAATGCCCTCACCTCGCGCGTTATAGAGCAAGATGTTCTCGATGTCGGTAATCGACTGGCGGTGCTGCTTGTCAAACATCACCTTGATGTCATATTCATCGCCATCCTCACGGAAGTAGCTGGCCGTTGAACCGTTGATGCGGTTGCGCAATGCCGTGGCCGCTGTGCTCAGGTTCAATCCATAGATGGCCAGCTTCTCGCGATCGAAATCCACCTGATATTCGGGCTGATAATCCGAGCGGCTGATGTTGACGTCGGCGGCGCCCTCCACCTTTTCCAAGATGCGCTTCAAGCGCTGGGCCACCGAGTCGGTCTTCTCAAAGTCATAGCCATAAATTTCATAGTCGATGGTGTTCTGGCCGCTCATGCCGCCGCCACGGTTACCACCCACATTCACCAGCGCTTTCTTGAACTCAGGATAGTGCTTCAAGTCCTCACGCATGGCACCTGCAATCTCCACGATGCCGCGTTTGCGTTTGCTGGGATCCACCAAGCGGATGTTCATCGACACGATGTGCGGGCCATTGTCTTGCATCGAGGCAAAGGCATTGTCGCTCGACGCCTGACCCACGCGATAGTTCAACACTTTGATTTCAGGATACTTCTCCATCCATTCTTTATAGAGGCGCTCAGTCACTTCCTTCGACATCTCCACGCGAGTGCCGATGGGCAGCTGCAAGTCAACGCCCAAACGGCTGTTGTCGCTCACGGGGAAGAACTCGGTGCCGATGAATCTCATCAGCAGCATCGAGGCGGCAAAGATGCCCAGTGCCGCTGCTGTGGTAATCCACCGGTGAGTCACACACACACTCAGCAGGCGCTTAAAGCCATTGTCCAGACTGTCGAGGAATCGCTCAATGGGACCATAAATCTTATGGAATAGCGGGCTGTCTTCGCGATGTTGCTTGAGCATGCGGCTGCACAGCATCGGAGTCAGCGACAGCGCGGCGGTGGTCGAGATAATCATCATGATGGTCACCATCCAGCCCAGCTGGCGGAACAGCACACCCGTCATGCCCGTGATCAACGTCAGCGGGAAGAACACGGCAATCAGCGTCAGGGTCGAAGCGACTACCGAGATGGCCACCTCATTGGTGCCATGCACGGCGGCCTGCCTCGGTGCCGAGCCGCGCTCAATGTGCGTGGTCACGTTTTCAAGCACCACAATGGCATCGTCCACCACCATACCGATGGCAATGGACAGCGACGAGAGCGACACGATGTTGAGCGTGTTGCCTGTGGCATACAGATAGATGAACGAGGCAATCAGCGAAATGGGGATGGTGAGCACAATAATCACTGTGGCACGCCAGCGACCCAAGAAGAAGAACACCACCAGCACCACAAACAGCAAGGCATACATCACCGTTTCAAACAGCGAAGCGATGGTGTTGCGAATGTTGTCGCTCGTGTCAACGATGTAATCAAGTTTCACATCGCTGGGCAGGTTCTTCTGGATAGAAGGCAGAATCTTAGCCACTTTTTCCGAGATTTGCACACTATTGGCACCGCTCTGTTTCTGGATGATAATCATGGCACCCTTCACGCCGTTGTTGAAGGCCTCCTGCGAACGCTCTTCAAGCGAGTCGTCGATGGTGGCCACGTCGCTCAGGTGCACCACGCCGCCATTGCTGTAACCCACCACGATGCCGGCCATCTCTTTCGGGTCTTTGAACTCGCCTTGCACGCGCAGCGAGTAGGTTTCGTTGCCAATGTCGAATGTGCCGCCGGGAATATTGCGGTTCTCGGCTCCAATGAGCGAAGAAATGGTTTCCACGCTCAAGTTATAGGCCTCCATGCGCACGGGGTCGAGATACACATGAATCTCGCGCTGCGGCGCACCGGCAATCGACACCGTACCCACGCCATCAACGCGGGCAAGGGGATTGGCCACGTTCTCGTCCAGAATCTTGTAGAGTCCCGGCAGGCTCTCGTTGGCTTGCACCGAGAGCAGTGCGATAGGAATCATGTCGGTCGAGAACTTGAAGATGATGGGGGTGTTGGCATCGTCGGGCAGATAGCTCGACACCATGTCCAGCTTGTCACGCACGTTGTTGGTAAGCACATCAATGTCATAGCCATACTCAAACTCAAGGGTGATGACCGACACATTCTCGCGCGAATTGCTGGTGATGTGTTTCAGATGCTCCACCGAGTTGAGCGTGTTCTCCATCACGCGGGTCACGTTCTGCTCGATGTCTTGTGCGCTGGCTCCCGAATAGGTCGTCATCACCATAATGGTGTTGGTGTCGATGTCGGGATACAGGTCAATCGGTAATTTTTGTAGTGAGAACAAGCCAATGATCATCACCGCCACAAAGATGAGGATGGTGGTCACCGGTCGCTTCACTGAACTGGAATATAAACTCATATTCTAAATCGAAAATTGAAAATGATATTTTAAGCCATCAATTTTTTTGCATAAAGCATTGTGTCATTTCGCCACTTCCACTTTGGCGCCGTTGCTCAGCCGGTACTGTCCTTCCACCACCACTTGGGTGCCGCTGGTGAGGCCGCCCACAATCTCATAGCGGTTTTCCAGTCGTTGGCCCAGCTGCACTTCGCGGAATTCCACCGTGCCGTTGTGATACACATACACATAGCGCACGCCCGAACCAATCTGTTTCTCAATGGCGCGGTCGCTCACCACCACATTGCGGTTGGTGCCGAAGTTAAAGGTCACGCGGGCAAACATGCCGGTGTGAATGCGGTTGCTGGCATTGTTGATGGTGATTTCCACCTCAAAGGTGCGGTTGTTGGGGTCAATAGTGGGGTGAATGATGTTCACACGTCCGGGAAACACCTCGTCGCCATATGTGTCAAGGCGCACGTCCACGGCCATGCCTTGCTTCACCTTCGGGAAGTCGCTTTCATTCACGTTCACCACCACTTTCAGCGGTTGTTGCTGCTCAATCACAAGGATGGGGCCTGTGGGCAGGTCGCCGGCATCATAGTTTTTCTGCGTCACCACGCCGCTCACGGGCGAGGTGAGCACAGTGTTCTCTCGCATGGTGCGCAGTTGGCGCTGGCTCGATTCGAGCGCACGCACTTGTGCGTCGTAGGCCGCTTGCAACTGATCCACGCTCTGCTGTGTGCCGCCACCAATCTTCACAAGCTCTTTCATGCGGTCAAGGTCGCGCTTCTGATTGGCGATTTGAATGCGTTGCTGGTCGATGGCCGCTTGTTGCGTAGTGATGGTCACGTCGTCGAGAATGGCCACGCTTTGACCGGCACGCACATGGCTGCCCACGTCCACCAGCAGTCGCTTGATGCGTGCGCCGTTGTTCGACGAGATATTGTTGGTCTTGAATGCCTCCACCGTGGCGGTATATTCGCTCATTTGTGTCACATTCTCTTCATACACGGTTTCAACCTTCACGATGGGCAATTCTTCCTGTGCCTGTGCGGTCTTGTCGTTGCCCGAGGTGCATGAGGCCATCATCGTGGCACCCATCACCAGAACTAAAAATCCTTTTGTCTTCATTATGTAGTTGTTATTGTAATCGTTTTAATAAAATGCCGTTGGGCCACACGTTTTAATTCACATACGGACTATTGCCCAGCACATATTCCAAATCGCTGTCGGCCACCAAGTAGTTATAGATGGCTTGATAATAGGTGAGGCGGGCGTTCATCAGCGCGTCGTCGGTGTCGCGCAGCTGAATGAAAGAGGCGGCACCTATTTTGAAGCTCTGCTGCATGATGTCGCTTGCTTTCTCGGCTTGGCGCAAGCCACCGGCGTTGCTTTCAATCTGTTTCACGCTCTTGCTCAGGTTGTTCAGCTGGCTTTCCACCTGCATGTGCAGCGAGCGTTCCAAGTTCTCGCGCTGCCACTTCATCTCGCGGGCCTGAATCTCGGCTTGCTTGATGCGGTTCTTGCGCTGGAAGCCGGTGAACACGGGCCATGCCAGTGTCAGCCCCACAGCCGACGATTTGTTCCACATGAAGTTGCGCAGCGGATTGCCATTCGACATCGAGTGCCACATCAGGCTGCCGCTGCCGCTCAAAGTGGGCAGCCAAGCGGCTTTCTGCACGTCCACCACCTTTTTCAGATAGTCGGTCTGCAAGTCCAGCGTGCGCAAATTGGTGTTGCGCACAAGACTGGTGTCGGCATGCAGCATGCTGTCATACATGTTGCCTTTGAACTCGTCGAGCGTCTGTGCCGCGTTGATTTCTTGCCGGGCATCCATACCCATGAGCACCTTGAGCTGCAATTTCAGCAAGCTGATGCTGTTTTCGGCCTCGATAATCGACGGTTCCAAATTGGTCACCGCCACGTTGGCGCGCAGCACATCATATTCGCTGGCGGTTCCCAGCTCAAATTGTTTCTGGTAGATGCGGGCATGCTCTTGCGCCGTGGCATGATTCTGCTCAATCACGTTTTTGCTGTCTTGGGCCAAGAGCAAGGCGTAATAAGCGTTTTTCACCTGATTCACCAGCGAGAGCTTGCTGCTGCGGGCGGCCTCAATGTTTTGCAAAATTTGGTTGTCGCTCAGCTTGATGGACTTCCACAACGTGGGCATCACAATTGGAATTGATGCCGACAGACCGGCGGTGTAGGTGTTGTCGCGACCCATCTTGATGCCACGCACCTGACCGTCGCCGGCGTCCATATACATCGTTTGGATGGCCAAGTTGCGCGTGTATTGGCCACTGGCTGTGATTTCAGGAAACAGCTGGCCAAGCGTTTCTTTCTTGGCATAATCCACCCGCTCAATCTCCATCGAGTCAACCTTGATGGTGGGGTTTTCGCTCAAAGCGATGCGTATGCACTCATCGAGCGACAGGTTCAGGGGCGCTTGTGCCCATGTCGTCATGCAGGTCAGCACGAGCGACGCTACGATCCATTTAATTCTCATATCTAATTGTATTTTTTATCTTTGTTGTTTAATTCCTCTCTCATCTCGCGCACGTGGTTGTCGATAAACTCTATGCCCTCCACCGTGGCGATGCCGCGCAGGAAGTTCATGAATGCTCCGTCGAAAACGTCCACTTCGTTAAAGCCGTAGGCCTCAATGCGCTCACTCTCGTGCAAACCACGCATGGTGGATAGAAATAGAAAAGCCGCGATTTCTGTGTCGATGTGCTTGATGACGTGCCCTTCATCTTGGGCTTTGTGCAGCATTTCGCCCAGCCCCTTCACAAAGTGTTTCTCATTGCGCTCATGCTCGCTGTGCACATCGGGATACATGCGCTTGATTTCGCGTGTGAAAGCTATCGACGCGTTGCTTTCCATGTCGTGCCGCACTTTCATATACGCCTTGAAAAGCGCGTCAAAACAGTTGTCGGCGGTTTCAAATATCTGCTTGAATTCAGTTTCATGCTGCTGGTGGTCGCGCATGAGGCAGTCCAAGATGAGTGTTTTCTTGTCGGCAAACACCTCATAGAGGGTACGCTTCGAGATGCCGCAGCTGCGGGCCACCATGTCCATCGTCATGGCCGAGGGGCCTATGCGGCGCAGCATCTTGCCTGCTTCGTTCAGAATATGCTCTTTGTTGTCCATTGTTTTTAATCGACACCTCTTTTTTCGGCGTGCAAAAGTAGGACAAAACTTTCGAAACGAAAAAAGTTTTCTCGGTTTTCAACGGCAAATCACACGCATTTAAGAATTTTTTACCCAACATGCTCACTTCTGGAACAACAAAACCAAAAAAAACAAGAGGCATGATGACGCATTGAGCAATTATTCGTAAATTTGCCGCTTAAATATAAATATCAACATTGTGGAAACAAGATATATTTTCGTCACAGGAGGTGTCGTGTCGTCGCTGGGCAAAGGCATCATTTCCTCTTCCATCGCGCGTTTGCTACTCTCGCGCGGCTTTAATGTCACCATCCAGAAGTTCGACCCCTACATCAACATCGATCCGGGCACACTCAATCCCTACGAGCACGGCGAGTGCTACGTCACCGTCGATGGCCATGAGGCCGACCTCGACTTGGGGCACTATGAGCGATTCACCAACATCAAGACCACACGCGCCAACAACATTACCACGGGTCGCGTCTACCAAAGCGTCATCGACAAAGAGCGCAGGGGCGACTATCTGGGAAAAACGGTGCAAATCATTCCCCATATCACCGATGAAATTAAGCGCGACGTGAAGCTGCTGGGATCGAAAGGCGACTACGACTTCGTTATCACCGAGATTGGCGGAACTGTGGGCGACATCGAGTCGCTGCCGTTCCTTGAAGCCGTGCGCCAATTACGCTGGGAGCTGGGCAACAAGTGCATCTGTGTGCACCTCACCTATGTGCCCTACATCAGAGCGGCAAAAGAACTGAAGACCAAACCCACCCAGCACTCGGTCAAACAGTTGCAGCAAGTGGGAATCCAGCCCGACATTTTGGTGCTGCGCACCGAGCACGACATTCCGCAGGCCATGCGCCGCAAGGTGGCGCAGTTCTGCAACGTCAGCCCCGACGCGGTGATTCAGAGCATCGACGCGCCCACCATCTATGAAGTGCCCCTCATGATGCACGACCAGCACCTCGACGAGATTATCCTCGACAAGACGGCCACCCCCTATGAGGGTGAGCCTGACCTGACGAAGTGGAACCACTTCCTCAACAAGCTGAATGCCGCCACCGACGAGGTGCGCATAGGGCTTGTGGGCAAATATGTGGCCTTGCAGGATGCTTATAAGAGCATTGATGAGGCGCTGTTTCAAGCGGCTACCTACAACGACCGCAAGCTGCGCATCACCTATATCAATAGCGAAAAACTCACCGATGCCAATGTGGACGAAATGCTCAAAGAGCAAGACGGCATCATCGTGGCACCCGGATTTGGCCAGCGAGGCACTGAAGGCAAATATGTGGCACTCAAGTGGTGTAGAGAGCACGACATCCCCACCTTTGGTATCTGTCTGGGCATGCAGTGCATGGTCATAGAGTGGGCACGCAACGTGCTCGGAATGGCCGATGCCAACAGCGTGGAGATGGATCCCAAAACGCAATACAACGTCATCGACCTCATGGAAGAGCAAAAGAGCATCACCAACATGGGCGGTACCATGCGATTGGGTGCTTATGCCTGCCACCTGACCGATGGCACGATTGTTGCAAAGGCTTATGGCAAGCTCAATATTGAGGAGCGCCATCGCCATCGTTTTGAGTTCAACGACGACTATCGCGCCCAGTTCGAGTCGTCGGGTATGAAGTGCGTGGGCGAGAACCCCGAAACTCACTTGGTCGAGGTGGTTGAGGTGCCCAAGCTGCGCTGGTATGTGGGTACACAATACCATCCCGAATACAGCAGCACGGTGCTCTCGCCGCATCCGTTGTTCATGGACTTCATTCGTGCCGCCATCAACTTCAAGGGCAGCAAGGCGCAAAAATAAACTGAATTAGTAACGAAAAACAGGTTTCGAAAAGCAGAAACTGAAAAATGGACAGAAACACAATCACAGGAATGTTGCTCATGTGCGCCGTGATCTTCGGCTTCATGTGGCTCAATAGGCCCAGTGAGGCCGAATTGGCCGAGCAACAGCGCATCCAAGACTCGATTGCCGCCGTGCAAGCCGAGCAACAAGTGAATAATAACGCACCCACCGCGATGCTCAGCCCCGACGACGTGGCGCAGCTCCATGCCGTACTTGCCGAGCGGGCTTCCGACTCGACAGGGCGTGTCATCAACGACGGCAAAGTCAACCTCACGTTGCAAGCCGACCGCATCGCCGGCACCGTGCGGGTGGGCGACCAAGAAATAAATTACGACGACTTGCTCTCGGCATCGGCCGACCCTGCCCACGTTCAGGCTGTGAACTTGGTGAAGCAGGCTGTGGAAGACTTTGCCAAAAATGGCGCGTTTGCACAAAGCCTGAAGGGCACCGAGCAGCTGATAACCCTGCGCAACGACTCGCTCGAAATCGAACTTTCCACAAAAGGTGGTGTCATCTCGCGGGCAAAATTGTTGGCCTATAAAGGCGTGAATGAACCGCAGGTGCAGCTCTTCACTCCAGAGGACAACCAGTATAGCTTCACATTGAGCAACAACACGCAGCGTTTCGAAACCAAAGACTTCTATTTCACTCCCAAGCAGCTCAACGACAGCACGGTGGAAATGACCATCACGCTCGATGGCGGCTCGCAGTGGGGTTTGCGCTACACGCTTGTGCCTCAATCCTACATGGTGCGCGTTGAGATGATTCAACAGGCCATGAACCGAATCATTCCGCTCAACATCAACTCGGTGGACTTCACTTGGCATCAGAAAATGGCCCGCCATGAAGACGGCAAAATGTTTGAGGAGCGCAACTCGGCGATTTACTACAAGCTGTCGGGCAAAAGCGGCGACGTGGACTACACAAAGGAGAATGGCATCGACTCCAAAGACCTGAAGGATCGCCTCAAATGGTTTGCGGCCAAAAATCAGTTCTTCAGCGCGGTGCTCATTTCCGACCAGCCACTGGTGGGAGCGCACATCGAGAGCAAAAGCTTCGACAAAAACGATGCCGATTATCAGAAATACCTCAAAGATCTGAACATTCGCACCACCATGTCCTATTCAAGCGACAAGGCGCAACCCATTTCGTTCTATTTCTTCCTCGGCCCCAACCGCTATCCTTTGTTGTCGGGATATGACAAATATTCGCCCGGAGAAGACTTGAAGCTCACGCGGCTCATTCCGCTGGGATGGAAACTGTTCCGCTGGATTAACACGGGCATCATCATCCCCGTCTTCACATGGCTGGGCAAATTCTTCACCAGCTATGGCATCATCATCTTGATTCTCACCATCCTCATCAAGCTCGTGCTTTCGCCCCTCACGTTCAAGAGCTATATGTCGCAGGCCAAGATGCGGGTGCTCAGTCCGGAAATTGCCGAAATCAACGAGAAATATCCCGGTCAGGACAATGCCATGAAGCGCCAGCAAAAGACGATGGAGCTTTATAACTTGGCCGGTGCCAACCCCATGGGCGGCTGCTTGCCCATGCTGCTGCAAATGCCCATCCTCATTGCCATGTTCACCTTCTTCCCGTCGTGCATCGAGTTGCGCGGGCAGGCGTTCCTTTGGGCCAACGACCTCTCGGCTCCCGATAAGATTGTGCAATGGCCGGGACAAATTCCGTTCATCACCAACTACTTTGGCAACCACATCAGTTTGTTCTGTCTGCTCATGACGGTGACCAATATCCTCTACACCTACCTCACCATGCAGTCGCAGCAACAGCAAAACGCCATGCCGGGCATGAAATGGATGATGTATCTCATGCCGCTCATGTTCCTTGTGTTCTTCAATAACTATGCTTCGGGCTTGAGCTATTACTACTTCATTTCGTTGCTCATCACCATCGCGCAAACTTACTTGTGCCGTGCCTTTGTGAACGAGGACAAGGTGCGTGCGCAAATCGCAGCCAACCGCAAGAAACCCAAAAAGAAAACGGGTTTCATGGCTCGCCTCGAAGAAGCGCAACGCCAGCAGCAGGCCATGCTGCGTGAGCAAGAAAAACGCAAAGGCAAAGCAAAACGTTAACACTTGTCAAAATCCGACAATTGTCAAATATTGACAAATACACTAAAAAACAAGAATTATGACAAATCTAAAATGTCCCCATTGCGGCCACTCATTCAGCGTGGCGCATCAGCAGGCTAATGTGCAGTGTCCCCAATGCGGCAACGGTTTTCAGGTGAATTATCAGCAACCCAATTTCGCCTATAACCCAACGACTGAGCCGGGCGTGTTCGACATGGGCCCATCGGGCAAAAGCCGTGGTGTGGCCGGTCTGCTGGCCATCCTGATTGGGTCGCTGGGCATACATTACTTCTATTTGGGCAAAACCTCGGCCGGCTTCCTCACCATTCTGCTTTCTCTGGTGACGTGTGGCATTTGGCCGGTGCTCATGTTCATTCAGGGCATCATCATGTTCACGATGCGCCAGAGCGACTTTGAGGCAAAATACGTCTACACCGACAAAACGCTGCCCCTGTTCTGACACTTTCTCACATGGCAGGCAAGCGCGACCGTCGTCAGTCTAAGCCCGACTACATCCGCTGGATGCTCGTGGCAGGAGCGGCAATTATGATTGCCGCGCTTGTTGTGCTGGTGCTTGAGCGTCACCACTTGCTGCACCGGCCGGCCTCGTTCGACCCCGACCATTATCCCGTGAGGGGCATTGACGTGAGCAACCACAATGGTGAGGTGCAGTGGGACTTGGTGGCCGAACAGGGTTATCGGTTTGTATATTTGAAGGCCTCTGAAGGAGCCACACACATCGATGCCCGATTCCGCCAAAATGCCCAAAAGGCTGCCGCTGCCGGGCTGAAGGTGGGAGCGTATCACTTTTTCAGAAAAAACCGTGATGGCGAGGCGCAGGCCAGCAACATGCTGGCGGCCACTCACGGTGTGGCACTCGACTTGCCGCTCGTGGTGGATGTGGAAGACTGGGAAAACGACCACTGGCAAGATGAGGCCGAAGTGCGCGCACGCTTGCGCACGATGGTGAGCAACCTCATCAGGCAAGGCCGGCGAGTGATGATTTACACCAACGGCGACGGCTACTCTAAGTTTTATCAACCCAATTTCCCGCAGTTGGACTTGTGGCTGTGCTCATTCAATAGCCCCGACAGCTTGCGCCTCACGCATGGACACACCTTGCAGCAATACAGCCATTGGGGCGAGGTGGAGGGAATAGAGGGTGATGTGGATCTCGACCTCTTTGTGGGAAGCGAGAAAGAATGGAAAAAATGGCTCGACAAGCGTTGATACACTTATGAGAACACGATTATTCCTTGCCCTGTGTTGTGTGATGTGCGCAGTCACGTCGGTTCGCGCGGCAGTCGTCACGTGGAGCCGCTATAACTTGTCGTTTGAAGTGCCCGATGGCGGCGTGGTGACCTATAACAGCAACACGCGGTTTGAAGTGCAGTGGGATGAAATGGTCATGACCGTGCAACTCTATGCAAAAGATAAGACCACTGAAAAGGAAATCACCACTAATCTCGACCGCAAGGCACTGGGCTTCAATATGTATGACACCAAACACGGCAAAATCAAGGTCAAAGGTTTCAAAGGGCTTATCATTGACGGCACGATGCCCGACGGCACGCGAGCCATCATTGCCGACCTCATCAGCAAGAAGCAAAACCTCATTGTGGAGGTGACGATTAATTACCTGTTGGGCAACCGCGAAATGGTGGACGACATGATTAAGTCTTTTGCCGAAAACAACAATCAGCAGCCCAACCGCGAAAAACACAAACAAAAAGTGCAGACACCTGAAGCCGCACGACAGCAAGAGCTGCAGCGCAAGCAACAGGAACAACAAAAGCAACAAGAAGAACAGCGGCGTCGCGCTCACTCGGGTCGCCTTTATGATGCCTGACGCCTCATCCATATAAGCTATGAAGAAAGTCAAGTTATTACCACTCCTTTTTGCGTGCGCCATGACGGCCACCCTTGCCATAGCGCAAAACCAGCAGCCTCACATGCTGACGATGCCCCTCATCTTTGAGCATCAGCAAGTGATGGAGGATTCTGCGTTCACGGCTCCATTGCCCTCGGCATCATCACCTTATTTCCTTGATGCCGGCGACGCATGGTTGCAAAAAGCTCAGGAAGAAAGCCGCCGCCACCAGATGCTGCGCTATCGCACAATGATCAGTCACCCCGAAGTGGTGGCTTTCAATAGCCGCACCCTGCCCGAGCCGCCAGCCGAATATGCACTTGCCGCCGACCCCAAGCAAGGCATGCTCACCATCGCCGCCCCCCAAGTGGTTGAGCCGGCTGAGGCTCCCATCGAAACACCGCCGGTGAAGATACACGACTGGCTGCATCTCTTCAACGGTTCCATTCATTTCACGCAGGCTTATATCAGCGACAACTGGTATCAGGGCGGTGAAAATAACCTGAACATCTTGGGTGACATCAAGTGGGAGTTTAACCTGAACCAGACCAAACATCCTAATTGGTTGTTCAACAACATGATGCAATATAAATTGGGCATCACGACGGCTCATGCCGACACCTTGCGCAACTATAACATCAACGAAGACAACTTCTTGTTTACCTCGCAACTGGGCTACAAGGCCATTAAAAACTGGTATTATAGTGCCATGCTGCAATTCAAAACGCAGTTTTTCAATAACTACAAGAGCAACAGCCGCGACATGACGGCCGCCTTTCTGTCGCCCGGTGAATTGAACTTGGGTCTTGGTATGACTTATAATTATAAGAATGCCGACCAGAGCCGCACACTCACGGTGGCCATTGCGCCGCTGTCCTATAATATGAAGATGTGTCGCGACACGCACCATCTTAATCCTGTGAACTTTGGTATTGACGCCGGCCACCACACCAAGCACACCTTTGGTAGCAATGTGGAGGTGAAATGGAACTGGAAAATCACTCCCAGCATCTTCTGGTCGTCGCGATTCTACACGTTCACCAACTATCAGTATGTGCAAGGCGATTGGGAAAACACATTCGATTTCGCTATCTCGCGGCACCTGAACACTAAAATCTTTACCCACTTGCGCTACGACAAGTCACATCCGCGCGATGTTGATTGGAAATATTGGCAATTCAAAGAGATTTTGAGTTTCGGTATTGTGTACCGCTTTGCCACCAGCGAATAAATGACGTGTAACAAGACTCTCCGAGTGCCCACGCTTTGTGTGCTTGCCCTCATGACCACCATGATGGCATGGGCCGGCGTGCCGCAGCAATCACGCTTGTTGCCCGGACTTGACGAGGACTCGATGCGCGTGCGATTGAGCCAGCTCGACTTGCAGCCCATTGAGGGGATTTGGTATTACCAAAAAGAAAAAATGACACTGGGCATCGAGCGCAATCCCACCGGTGATGAGGGTGACTACCGCATCGTGCTGCTTGATAGCGAAGACCTTGACCTCATGCCGGGCATGGTGGTGGGCTATCTGAACCGCAGTGTGACTGCCACCAAATGGCAACTGACGCTTTATAGCGAGCGCGACCGACTGACGCTTTCGCACCCCATGGAGTGTGTGGCCACCTATCATTCGGGTGAGGGTACCCTCACCTTCAGGCCTCCGCATTGGAAAGTGCGTGTGCGCATGAACCTCACGCGGTTTTTGCCCACGATATTTCATGCCGTGAGTGTGATGCCCGAAAAACAGGAGGAGTCTTTGCCCATAGGCTTCAAAAAGATATATCCGGCTGAGGGCGACTCAGGAATGTTTAACGAAATACGCTACCTGTGATGAGGAAACGCCGACTGACATTGCTGCTGATAGCAACGACACTTGTGACGCTCATGCTCACAGCTCGCACACGCACCACCCAGCGCAGCTTGCAGGCTTCGCAAATGCAAATGGAACGCATCGTTACACAAGCCGGCGACACGACCTCGATGGCCGACGCGCTCACCGTGAACCCCGATGGAGTGGAGCTGCGCGGCTTTATGAAACGCGCCAGCGACCTGCGCGAGTCGTTTCTCATCACCAGCCGGCTGCCTCACCGTGTGAGTGCCGTGCGCCTGCTGCTGCGCTACACCACGCTCAATCAGGAGCTGATAACCGAGCGCAAAGTCACAGTGCCGGTGACGCTCAATCCGGGCGAAACGCGTCGCGTGTGGATTTCCTCGTTCGACCGAGCGCGTGCCTACTACTTCTATGCCGGCAGCAAGCCGCGCAAGGTGGCCTCTCCGTTCAAGGTGGCGTTCTTGCTTGTGGGCTATGATGTGCCGGTGGGCTATTAAACTTTTAAGGACGGCAAATGTCTAAAAACACAACTAAAAGCGAGCTAAAAAATGAAGACAATTACCAAACATTGCGCCATTGCGGTGTCATTGCTCTTGACCTTTGCCTTGCAGGCTCGAGCTGTGAACTTCAGCAATGAGCGGCTGAACTATGAAATCGTGTATCACTGGGGCATGATTTGGAAGCATGCCGGCGACGCGTCGCTCTCAATCAAAAAGACGGGCACGGGCTATCAAGCCCGCCTCACGGGCAGCACGCGCTCTTGGGCCGACAAAGTGTTTCCCGTGCGCGACACGCTCAAATGCTCCATGAACGCGCGCTTGCAGCCGCTGCGCTATGAAAAGCTCACGCATGAGAAAAATTATTACGCCCGCGACCTCGTGGAGTTTTCCCATAACTACTCACACACCTCGGCCACGTGCACACGCTACCGCACCGATAAGCCCACCCAAGTGGTCAATCTTTCGGCAAAATGCCAAGCCTACGACATGGTGAGCGTGTTCTACATGCTGCGCAACCTCGATTATGACGAATTGAGCCGCAATAAGCGAGTGACCACCGTCATCTTTTCCGGGAAACAAAAGGAGTATCTCACCATTACTTACAAAGGGCGTGAGAACATCAAGATGCGCAACGGCACCCAGCGCGAGGCCTATCACATCACGTTCAAGTTCACGCAGGAGGCGGGCAAGAAATCGAGCGACGACATCAACACATGGATGTCGACCGACGCGGCACGCATTCCGCTGCTGCTGGTGGGAAATCTACCCGTGGGGCAAGTGAAGTGCTATTATAAGGAAAGTTAAATATTGGCGCGAATAAAGAAAGGCACACCAAAAAACACTATTTTTGCAGGAGAATTATTAGTGTGACCAAAATGAAAAAGATATTAGTGTGGGCAGTGATGCTCATGGCCTGTGTGAATGTGGCCATGGCCGAGAAAACTACGGTTTTCCATGCCGAAATGTCGTGTGGAAGTTGTGTGAATAAAATCATGAGTAATGTGCCGTCGCTGGGCAAGGGCATCAAGGATGTGAAAGCCGACTTGGCTTCGCAAACGGTGACCGTAACCTATGATGAGCGCAAGAATAATGACGCCAATATTTTGAAGGGACTCAACTCGCTGAAGGTGAATGCCAAGCTCGTAGACAATACGCCGCATTGCGTAATGCCCGCTGTGACCCCTGATGCGCAAGCGTGCGCCGCAGCCGGTAGTGAGTCGGCTCCCAAACACGATTGCTGCTCGGCCACAAAAGACGAGGCCAAGAAGAATTGCGCCCCCGCTGGCGAGCGACCGCAAGGCTGCTGTCAGGTCGCCAAGCCTGCCGACGTTTCACAATGCAATAGCTGTAAAGAAAAATGAGGTCACTCTTAGGAGTAGCCTTATGGCTGTGTGCCGCCGCTTTTGTGTCGGCCCAATCGGCGTTGCCCGACACCTCAGCCCTCACTCGCGATCTCGAAGAGGTGGTGATAGAAACCCATGTGCGTGGCAATTATTTGAGTGCCACAGGACTGGGAAAGCGTGAGGTGATTTCGATGGCCGGCCTTAAAAAGATGGCCTGCTGCACACTGGCCGAATCGTTTGAGAACTCGGCCAGCGTCACGGTGGGCTATAACGATGCCGTGAGCGGCACAAGGCAAATTAAAATGCTGGGTTTGGCCGGCATCTACACGCAGTTCCTTGACGAGAGCCGCCCCATCATGCGCGGCTTCAGTGCGCCTTATGCCTTGAACTACACCCCCGGCGACTGGTTGCAGAGCATACAAGTGTCGAAAGGAGTGGCCAGCGTCACGGCCGGCCACGAGGCTATCACGGGTCAAATCAATCTGGAATACCGCAAGCCCACCGCCGAGGAACGGCTGCACTTGAACCTATATGTGGACGACATGTTGCATCCTGAGGTGAACCTTGCGGCGGCCCTGCCACTCACTGCCGACAAAAGCTTGAGCACCATCATCATGGCGCATGGAGCGCTCGACACCGACTGGCGCGAAATGCGTGCGATGGACGTGAATCGCGACGGATTTCGCGACGCTCCGAGGCAACGGCAAGTGGATGTGGCTAACCGATGGTTTTGGCTGGCTCCGAGTGGGGCGCAGCTGCGATGGGGTGGCCGATGGACCCAAGAAGACCGTTTGGGCGGGCAGCTCATGGCGCACGACTATGGCCAATATAAGTCGCACATCAAGAACCATCAGGGCAACTTCTATGTGAAAGCCGCACTGCCTATGCCCCATGCTGTGCTCGATACCGTCACGGGAGAGGAAAAGCAGAGCAACTTGGCGGCTATCATCGATTTTGATACCTTTGACACCGACAGTTACTTTGGGCTGCGCAGCTATGTGGCTCGCGACAACACGGCCACGGCCACCATTCGCTATGACCACTATGTGAGCATGGCATCGACCCTGACGGCCGGTGTGCAAGGACGAACGTCGCGCATCAAAGAACGCGCCGTGGTGGAACAAAGCGACCTGCTGCTCGACCGCGATGAGCGTGAAGGCGGGCTTTTTGTGGAGCACACATGGATGCCCACACCGAAGTTCACGCTTGTGACAGGCGTGCGTGCCGATTATAATAACCTGCATCATCACTGGGTGGTCACTCCACGCCTGCATGTGAAATGCGACGTAACCCCCACCACCATTTTGCGAGCATCGGTGGGCACCGGCCACCGCTCGGCCTCGCCGCTCACCGACAATCTGGGCCTTTTCGCCACCGGTTATGCCCTCGACTGGCAAAACTTGCCAAAAAATGGCAAAATCCCCTTTGAGAAAGCACTCACAGCGGGTGGCAGCGTGGTGCAGACGTTCACTTTGGGCCGTGACCATAACGCCTCGGTGAGTGTGGACTACTTTCACACGCAATTCTCCCAAGCAATGGTGGCCAATCAAGAGATGCTGCCAAGCACCATCGTCATCTATGCCACACATCATACCAACCGTGCCGACACTTGGCAGCTCGATTTAAACTGGGAACCTGTGGAAAGGCTCGATGTGTTGGCCACCATGCGCTACACGCACAGCCGCCTTGCTCTGCCCGTGGCCACAACGGCAGGATGGGACTGGATAAAAACCGAGCGGCCACTCACCAGCCGCATGAAAGCCTTGCTCAATGTGAGCTATGCCACGCGGTTCAGGGTGTGGGCCTTTGATGCCACCGTACAACTCAACGGCCCCATGCGCGTGCCGGCAGGTGGCCGTGTGGCCGATGCCTACCATTCGCCCACGTTTGCTACCCTGTTTGCCCAAGTGACCCACAAGATAGGCAAGTCGGAGGTGTATGTGGGATGTGAAAACTTGGCCGGCTATCGCCAGCACGACCCCATCGTGGCCGCCGACGCGCCTTTCGGTTCCCAATTCAATGCCATGAATGTGTGGGGTCCCATCATGGGGCGAAAATTCTATGCCGGCTTGCGCTGGAATTTGTATTGATTGCGTGAATGCTCAAAAGATGGTGTAGGGATAGGCAATGTCCCATAACCACAAGGCATGACCGGGCATTGATGTGCCGGCGTTGCAGCGGTTGCGGCTCTCCACAATGCGACAGAAGTCGCTCACAGTGATTTTGTGCCTACCCACTTCCACGAGTGTGCCCACCACCGCCCGCACCATATTGCGCAAAAAGCGGTTGGCCGTGATGGTAAATACCCATTGCTCGCCCTCGCGCTGCCATGCCGCATGGGTCACAAGGCAGTTGTTGTGTTTCACATCGGTGTGCAGCTTGCTGAAGGAGGTGAAGTCGTGAAAACCCATCAGATGGGTTGCGGCCTCGTTCATTAGGCTGAAGTCAAGGTCGGGGTGGCACTGCCAGCTCAACGGATAGAGGAAAGGTGACTTTTCGCTGTGTGCAAAATACTTATAGGTGCGGCTGCAAGCGTCAAAGCGCGCATGGGCGTGAGCCGCCACGGGAAAGATGCTGTGAATGGCTATGTCGCGCCCCACGAGGCCGTTGAGTTTGTGCCGCAACAAATCGGGCTGGGGCAGGGGCGAGGCCACGTCGAAGTGCGCCAGCATGGTGCGGGCGTTCACGCCGGTGTCGGTGCGTCCGGCTCCTGTGAGAGCGGTGGGCGAGCGCAGCACAATGCCCAAAGCCTGCTCAAGGGTTTCTTGCACGCTGTTGTCGTGCGGCTGAATTTGCCAGCCGTGGAAAGGCAGCCCCCGATAGCTCAGGCGCATGAAATAGCGATATTTCGTTCCAGCGTCAATCATCATGCAAAAGTACAAAAAAAACACCATTTCGCTTGAAAAGTGCCCGAAAAAGCGTATCTTTGCAAAATCTAAGATTTTCCTTTCAGAAAATAATTATATTACTTAAAAACTTTTTTACATAAACAATGAAACACTTTTACTCCTTTGTGCTGATGTGCCTCGTAGCCGTCACACTTCATGCCGAAGCGATTAGCGAAAGTGCTGCACGCGCTATTGCAGGACATCAGCTTCGCGGCGATGCTGTTGTTGAGGTGTCGCTCAGCTCGGCCCGCAAGGCGCAAGCTGTTGGCGCAACGCAAGTCGCTACGCCGGCTTACTATGTATTTAACGCCGAAAAGGCCGGTGACGGTTTCGTCATCGTTTCGGGCGACGACCGTGTGGCTCCCATCTTGGGTTATAGCGACAACGGCACGTTTGATCCCAATAATGTGCCCCCCGCCATGCAGGCCATGCTCGACGCTTATGCCGAGCAAATCGCCGCGCTGAACGACGGTGCCACCGCCGCGCAAAACTTGACGGGCAAAGCGGCCATTAAGCCTATGGTGACCAGTCGTTGGAACCAAAGCGCTCCCTTGAATGAATCGCTGCCCATGATTGGCGACAAATATCCCGTGACGGGCTGTGTGGCCACTGCTATGGCTCAGCTCATGTATTATCACAAGTGGCCGAAGAACCCCACTGAGAGTATTCCCGCCTATAAATTCTATTCTTCCACTCAGAAGGATACGATTGCCGCCGCCGAGCTTCCCTCAATCACGTTTGACTGGGAGAATATGCAGGATGTGTACATGGTGGACGTAACCGGCACGGTTGCCACTAAAGCAGTGTCTGATTTGATGCGCTATTGCGGCCAATCGGTGGAAATGGTGTACGGCACCAGTTCTTCGAGCGCTTCGACCTCATGGGTGCCCCGCTCGCTCACCGACTACTTTGGCTATGCCACTTCGCAATATGTGCAGCGCATCTGCTATACGCAGGCCGAGTGGGACAACTTGGTGTATGACGAATTGAAAGCCGGCCGCCCCATTCTTTATCGTGGCGACAAGAACCCCGGCGGCCACGCCTTCTTGTGCGATGGCTATGATGGTAATGGCTTGTTCCACTTCAACTGGGGCTGGGCAGGCAAGAGCGACGGTTACTTTGTGCTGAGCGTGCTCAATCCTGACGACCAAGGCACCGGCAGCACCGCAGGCCCTTACGGATACATCTTCGGCCAGTCGATGATTATCGGTGTGCAACCGGGCGACGCTGTGGGCGATGGCTTGCGCATGACCAGCACAGACCTGAAGAACCCCGGCACGACTTCCCTCTCGCGTTCCAGCAAAGCCGAAGATTTTAGCCTCACACTGACCAGCCGTTTCACCAACTATAACAGCATCGTGGAAACTTTCGACTTTGGCTGGGGTGTTTTCGACAAAGACAATGAGTTGATTGCTACACCATGGTGGAGTTATTCTTCGTCGGGCTTGCGTCCTCGTTACGGTTATAACAAAACGGTGGAATTGAACTTTGGCGCCTCTCTTCCTAACGGCACCTACCGCTTGTTGCCCATCAGCCGCGTGCGTGGCACCGAAGACTGGTTGCTGTGCTATGGAGCTGAAGTGAACTATGTGGAAGTGACCATCGACGGCCTTGCCGGCTCTGTGACGAGCCATGGCACTGCGGCTGTGGCCGATTATAAGGTGAACGACATCGCCTTTGAGGGCACCATGAACGCTAACAAGAAAGTGAAGGTCACTCTGAACCTCACCAACGAAGGCAACACAGAGTATGACATGCTCTATGTGTATGTGGACGGAACCAAGACCTCTAACGCGGTGATTGATATCCTCCCCGGTGAAACAGGCACAGCCGAGCTGAACTTCGTGCCCACCACCGCGGGCGAAAAGACGGTGACCTTCTCGCTCAATAGTAACGGCAGCAACCCCATTGCCACCCGCACCATCACCATCAACAGCATGCCCACTGTGACCTTGACCAATACCGCTCTTGTGACCAACACGGTGAACACCAATGAGGTGCATGCCGACAAGATTATTGCTGCCGTCACGTTTACCAACGAGTCTTCTGTGGATTATGATGAGGACGTGCTCCTGAAAGTGTATCGTGTGACTTATAGCAGCAAAAACAGCGGCACACTGGCGCAAACCCTCTCACAACCGCTCAAACTGGCCGCCGGCGAAACGAAGATTGTGGTCTTTGAGGTGGGTAATCTCATCTCGGGCTACAAATATTTCGGATGGCCTTACTACTTTAGCAACGGAGGTGAAGTGAAAGGCAACAAATCGGTGCCCACGCGCCTCGTCATCATCCCCGACGAGCCTGAGTACAAGCAGGGCGACGTGAATGGCGACGGCAATGTGGATGTGGACGATGTGAACATTCTCATCAACGTTATTCTGGGTCGCGACGATGCCGATAAATATGGCACACGCGCCGACGTGAATGGCGATAGCGGTGTGGATGTGAGCGACGTGAACACGCTCATCAACCTCGTTTTGGGCAAATGATGTAGCGACCATCCCGACAAGCTCTAATGGGTGGGGGCGCAATGATTTGCGCTCCCACTATTTTATTGGATTGATTTTTTGTATTAACTTTGCAGCCTAATATGAAAATGCGTTTCATCACATATTTGATGATAGCCGTCAGCTTGATGGGGGCGGCCAAGCAGAAGCAAAAAATCGAGCCGTCATACGCTTGGCAGCTTGCCGAGCCATTGGGCTTGCGCTTGGAGTCGACCATCGACACGCTGTTTGAAAACTACCACCGCATGGCTATTCCGTGGCTGCCCAGCAAGGCATGGGCCACCACGGGCAACTATGGCGCACCCGGGCAGAACCAAGTATTTTTTGAGCGCAAGCCAATGAGTGACTTTTGGTTTGAAGACGCCTTGCAGCCGTGGTTGCACACCACCGCCACGCAGCGATTCTACAACACGCGTGTGCCCATGACCCTGATGGGACACACCACCGGTGGCGACAAATATAGCAACCAAGACCGCACGCAAGTGACTTTCTCGGGCAATGCGGGCAAACGATTGGCAGTGGGAGCCATGCTTGACTATGTCTATAGCAAGGGCACCTATGAATATCAAGCCGATAAAGATTTCACTTGGGGAATGTCGACCTCCTACACGGGCGACCGCTATGAACTTCAGGCTCTTTTTACCCATTACGACTATACCACCAAAGAGAGCGGTGGCATTACCGATGACCGCTATATTACCGATCCCGCCGAAGTGCAAGGCGGAGTGACGCGCGTGGACAACAAGAGCATTCCCACACGGTTGACCAGCACGCACAACAACGTGAAGGGAACCCAACTGATGATGAACCATCGCTATAAAGTGGGATTCTATCGCTATGAGCGCGACTCGATAACCGACACGATTGTGGGGCGCACCTATGTGCCGGTGACCAGTTTCATTTGGACACTTGACTATAAGGACAACCGCCACAAATTTTTGAACCAAAGTGCCAGTGAAGACACTTCATTCTTCTCGCACACCTACCTGAATTTGGGTGGTACCGACGAAACCACCAAGTGGTGGCGGCTACGCAACACGGTGGGTATCTCGATGCTGGAAGGTTTTAACCGCTGGATGAAGATGGGGTTTGCGGTGTTTGGCACGCATGAAATGCGGCGATTCACGCAGGTGACCGATACGGTGACGGGTGGCCAAGTGACGCTTCTTGATGGGCTTGATGTGGCACCGGCCACAGTGTCGGCACGGCACACTCAGCATTTGGTGTGGCTGGGAGGGCAGCTCACCAAGATGACGGGCAGCACCCTGCGCTATGCGGCCACGGCAAAATTTGGTATGGCTGGTGATGTGGTGGGCGACGTGGACATCAGCGGCGACATCACGGCCCGCGCCCGGCTGCTGGGCGACACGGTGAGCCTGCGCGGATATGGCTATTTTAAGAACCAAGAGGTGCCCTACCTGCTGAAAAATTTTGTTTCCAACCACTTCGTGTGGCAAAACAGCTTCAGCAAAGAGAAACGGTTGAGATTGGGCGGCGAACTGAATGTGCCCCACACGCTCACCAACGTGAATGTAGGCTATGAAACACTGAAGAATTTTGTGTACTTTGATGCCGATGCTCTACCCGCCCAGCACAGCGGTGCCATTCATGTGTTTCAGGCTACGTTGCGGCAAGGACTGCATCTCAAAGCCTTTGGCTGGGACAATGCCGTGACCTACCAGACGAGCAGCAACAAAGACGTGCTGGCTCTGCCGGCAGTGAGCCTCTTCAGCAACATGTATGTGAAATTTCTCATCGCGCAGGTGCTGCATGTGCAGTTGGGTGTGGATTGCAATTATTACTCAAAATATTACGCGCCGAGCTATAACCCGGCTCTCATGGCGTTTCATGTGCAAAACGAGCAAAAGTGCGGTAATTTTGCCCTCTTTGACGCTTATGCCAACTTCAAGCTGAAAAAAGCACGCTTCTTTGTGCTTTATAGTCACGCTAACGCAAAACTGTTTGGGGGGAACAACTATTTTGCCCTGCCGCATTATCCGCTTAACCCTGCTCGCTTTCAAGTGGGTGTGAGTGTGGATTTCGCGCACTAAAACACACATGCTTATGCTGCGTCCTTCGCGATATAACCGACGTAATGGGCAAGCGGTGCTCTATGTGGCATTGCTGCTGACGGTCGTTGCTGGCATGTATGCTTTGAGCCGCTGCGACCGGCCTGTGGATGCCGTGACCGATGCGGCCAGCGGCGGTGACACGATTGATGTGGCCATAGAGTATGCCCCAATCACTTATTATGCCTATGATGACACTTTGGGAGGGTATGATTATGACTTGCTGCGCAAGGTGAGCGAGTATGCGCACCGAGCCATGAAATTTCACCCCATAGTGACGTTGCAACGTGGCATCGAAGGGCTTGCCAACGGCACCTACGATGTGCTGGTGGCTCAATATCCTATGACGGCCAGCGACCGCGAGCGGTTCTTGTTCACCGAGCCGGTGTATATCGACAAACAGGTGCTTGTGCAGCGCCGCCCGGCCATTGTGCGCTCGCAGTTTGACCTCGCCGGCGACACAGTTTGGGTGGTGAAAAGCTCGCCCATGGCAGCCCGCATCGAGGGGCTGAGCCGTGAACTGGGCGACACGATTCATGTGATGGCCGACCACTCCTATGGAGCCGAGCAACTGGTGATGCTGGTGGCCGGAGGAGAAGTGCGCTACGCGGTGGTGAACCGTGCGTTGGCCACAGGCATGGCAAAGAAGTTGCCACAAGTGGACGTGAGTGTTGACATTAGCCTATCGCAATTTCAAGCATGGGTGCTGGCTCGCGACAACCAAGTGTTGTGCGACAGCCTGAACAGCTGGCTCCGACATGTGAAAAACGATGCGAAGGCCATGAGTGAATTGCAGCGACGTTATTTTGCTAAATCTGATTGACGATGAAAAATATGATGAAACGATTGTGGAAAAGACCCGAAACACACACTTCGGTTAAGGCCGATTTTTTTGCCTTTTTGAAGAAATACAACAGCGTGCCGCGCAAGGTGGAAACTGAAAATGGCGCGACACATGTGTACTTTGATTTTCAAGGCGGGCACTTTGTGGCTCAAATCAAGCGCGATGACTTGGGGGTTGACATCACCTATCCCGGTTTCTTGGAAGCTCCACTTGATGAGTTGCAGGAAGTGCGCTCGATGTGCAACCACTTTAATGCCCGCAGCCTTGCCCTAAAATTTGTGTATGCTCATAATGAGGAGGACAATCGCCTGAACGTGCATTTGTCGTTTTTTGTGAACGTGGTGCAGGAAAAGGCCTTACTCAACCTGTTTAACGCCTGTTTTTATTTCCAGCGGGAGTTTTGCGATGATTATCACTCACTCATCGATGCCAAGAAAAAACAGAGCGAAGATGACAAAGAGGCTCAACAGTTGCGCTTGAACCGCGAGCTGTTTCTCCTTCGCGAACAGGAACTGCGACACCAGACGGGCGACACTGCCCAGTATCGCCGAGGGGTGGAGCACACGTTGTTGCTCGATGAGTTCGTGCGCACCGTGGTGGAACTGGATGCGGTGACCTACAAGAGCCTTACCGTCGCCGTGGGTGATGCGGTGAAAACGCTGACCGACACGAAACTGGTGGCCCAATATGACTTGCTTGGGGCACTCATTGAGCATAACGGCGAGCAAGTGAGCTGCGCACACGACGATGCCACGCTCACCTTGCGCTATGCCACAGTGACCGACGCTGAGACCGAGCGCATGATGATTGTGCTTAACCATGAGGGTGATGACGGAAAAACCATCTGGCTGCGGCTGACGGCGTGCCGTGTGCCTCGCAACATTGGTCATGACGAGTCGCTCGACAGCGAACCGGCTGAAGCCGAATCGGTGTCGGTGCTGGTGGCTTATGAGCGAGCTACCGACGCGCAGCGGCAGAGTGAGGCCGACTATATGTGGAAAGACGCTAAAATCAAGCTGCGCAATGGCGAATCGCTCACCGAGGAAGAGCAGCTTATAGCCGACGCGACCAACGCCAATGAGGCCTATTGCCTGTATCACGGCCGCCGCTTGATGCTGGAAGGTCGCTACTATGAGGCCATACGTCTTTTTGAGAACGCTTTCTCGGCGATGCTCACTGATTATTTTAATCTTAATGAGAAAGAACGGGGCATCTTTGGTGACGTGTGCTACCATTTGGGCTTTTGCTACAATGAACTGCATCTATATCGTCGTGCCTTCTATTATTTGTCGCTATTGCGCGATGACGGCAACGTGCGCCATGCCAGTGAGCTGATCAATGCCCTCTCAAACGGCAAAGACCTGCGTGTGTTTAGCCTCACCGACGATATTATGAAGAATATTAGTCAGCAGTTCGACAAAGAGGAAGATTTGCCGGAATATCTGCAAAGTTTTGTGAACTTCATGCGTCGCCGCCGGGCGTATAGCTTGATTGATTTTCATCAGCTTGATGAGGCAGAGAAGGCTTTTACCGACATGCTTGATGAGCCTGAGAATGCCGACTATGCCATCAGTGAGTTGGCCTACATCAAGCAACTGCGAGAGCAAGAGCGCGACGACCAAAATCCTTAATGGGGTCCCATATACTCAACGAGTTTGCGCCACCATATGGTGGCGCAAACTCGTTTTATGATGCCCGATTGTGACCGGCGATTAGGTGAGCCGTCGCAAGAAATAGGGTGGGATGGGCGTTTCAAACGAAAGTTGCTCGCCCGTGACGGGATGCACAAAGGCCAGCTTGATGGCGTGCAGGCAGTGACGCGTGCCGGGCTTGTCTTGCTTGCCATATTTGCCGTCGCCTGTGACTGGGTGACCTATGTCGCTCATGTGCACGCGGATTTGGTTCTTGCGGCCGGTGAGCAGTTTCAACTCGATGAGCGAGTGCTCTTGTGCCCGTTGCAAGATGCGCCAAGTGGTGATGGCAAATTTGCCGCCGTTATTGGTGCGACTGCTAATGACCTTCATGTTGGGCGTGTCCTTTAGCCAACTCTCTATGCGCCCTTCGTTTTGCTCCATGATGCCATCGACCACGGCCACATAGCGGCGGTCGGTGACGGTACTGCGCCAGTCGCGGGTCATGTCTTGCTGCACTTGCGTGCTTTTGGCATAAATCATGAGCCCCGACGTGCGGCAGTCGAGGCGGTGCACCACATGGGCAGTGCATCGCTGGCGTGTTTCGATGAAGTGCTTGTCGAGCAAATGCTTCATGTTGAGGCTGCCTGCGCCCACGGGCATCGACAGCACTCCGGGCTGCTTGTCGACCACCACGAGCCACTGGTCTTCATAGACGATGCGATAGTAGGGGCTGGTGTTGGCGCGAGGCTGTGGCTGCCGGCTGATTTCGACCACGCTTTCTGGCAGCACCCGATAGTCGTAATGAGTTTGCATATGGCCATCCACCATGACACCGCCATGCCCCAAGATGCCCTTGGCCTTGACGCGGCTGATGCCATCGAGGGCTTTCATCACAAAATCGAGCAAACCGGTTTCCTCTTTGGCGCGAAAAACGAGTTTCTTGTTGTTGTCGCGTGGCACGCGGTGGTTGTGTGGGCGTTTCATGAGTGTGGCTGTTTATTCAAAAATGTGCCGCAAGCGGCTGAATATTCGGTTCTTGATGCTCTCGGTGGGCTTGAGGTTGGTCGAGCCGTTGAGCGACTCGATGGCCTGCCGCTCAGTGGCATTGAGCGTTTCGGGCACATAGACCATGACGTTGATGAGCATGTCGCCCATGCCATATCGGTTGGCATCGGGTAACCCCTTGCCTCGCAGGCGCAACACGGTGCCCGGCTGGGTACCCGGCTTGATGGTGACCCGCACCTTGCCATCCACTGTGGGAACTTCAACTTTTCCGCCCAAAACGGCAGTGGGAAAGTCAATCATCAGGTTATAGATGAGGTCGTTGCCATCACGCTGCAATTGGTTGTCGGGAGTTTCCTCAATCACGATGAGCAAATCACCCGGGATGCCTCCACCCGGAGCGTCGTTTCCTTTGCCGCTCATTTTGAGCTGCATGCCGTCGGCCACGCCGGCCGGAATGTTGACCGAGATGACCTCTTCCTTGCGCACAAGGCCTTGCCCGCCGCAATGCTCACATTTTTGCTTGATGCGCTTGCCCGAACCGCCACAAGTGTGGCACACCTGCTGGCTTTGCATGCGCATGAATCCCATCGACTGGATGACGGTTTCCACCCCTTGCCCATTGCAGGTGGGGCAGGGTTCGTATTCTGTGCCGTTTTTGGCTCCTGTGCCACGGCAAGCTTGGCATGAAACCATGCGTGGGATTTTCAGTTTTTTCTCAGTGCCATGCGCCACATCGGCCAGCGTGACTTTCACACGCACACGCAGGTCGGTGCCTCGCGCCACGTGCTGCCTGCTGCGGGCTCGCGAGCCGCCGCCGAACCCTCCGAAGCCGCCAAAATCGAACCCAGCACCAAACACCGAGTTGAGGATGTCGTTGATGTCGAACCCTCCGAAACCCTCGCCATTGCCGCCCATTTGCTCGCCGGCAAAACCGAATTGGTCGTAGCGTTTGCGCTTCTCGTCATCGCTGAGCACGCTGTAGGCCTCGGCCGCTTCTTTGAACTTTTCCTCGGCCTCCTTAGCTTCTTGCTCACTCTTGCCGTGCTGGCGGTCGGGGTGATACTTGACGGCGAGTTTGCTATATGCTTTTTTGATGTCGGCAGTGGTGGCATTTTTGTCCACTCCGAGCACCTCGTAGTAATCTCTCTTTGCCATGTGTAGCTGGTGTTATTGTCCCACCACCACTTTGGCGTGGCGCAGAACTTTGTCGTTAATCATATACCCTTTAGTGGTGGTGTCGACCACTTTCCCTCGCAGACTCTCGTCGGGAGCCGGACACATGGTGAGCGCATCGTGCAATTCGGGGTCAAACTCTTTTCCTGTGCTCTCGATGGGTTTCACTTGCTGTTGCTCCAAGTATTTTACAAACTTGTGATAGATGAGCTGCACGCCCTCGGCCAAAGCGGCCTTGTCGCCTCCCTGCTGCATGGCGGCGAGTGCGCGTTCAAAGTCATCTATCACAGGCAGCAATTCGCTCATGGCGCGCTCGTTGGCATTCTTGATGAGTTCTTGCTTCTCTCGCAAGGTGCGACGGCGAAAGTTGTCGAATTCTGCCATCAGCAGCAAGTAGTCGTTTTCTTTCCTGTCGAGTTTTTCTTGCAGAGCGGCCATCTGTTGCTCCAAAGAGGGTTCTTCGGCCTCTTGCTTCGGGGCTTCCTGTTCTACTGATTGTTCTTCTTGCAGTGTTTTTTTCTGCTCTGCTTCCTGTTTATTTTGTTTTTTTGCCATAATCGTTCAATGGTTGGTTTTATCATCACTGCTTAAGCAAAAACCTTGCCAACTCGTTGTGGGGCAAGCGATGCGAAAGGCTTCACTTGAGTGGAATGACATAAGTGGAATGGTCGGAAAAATTGTCACGGGCCAATTCTGCCACATTGGCATCATCAAAAATACCGAAGATGGTGGAGCCAGTTCCCGACATGGCGGCATATTGCGCGCCGGCCTCGAGCAGGGCGATTTTGATGCGCCACAGCAGAGGCAATCGGGCAAAAACCGACGGTTCAAAGTCGTTTTTGAGCCTGCCGTCCCATAGCTCGATGGGTGAGGCAATGATGGCCGGCAGCGGCTCGATGGGCCGGCTGGGTGTGATATGCGCAAAGGCCTCGGGGGTCGATACAGATGCTTCGGGCTTGACAAGCAAGAGCGTTTTCCCGCCCAGAGGCACGTCGATGGGCGTGAGCACATCGCCTATGCCAGTGACCAGCATGGGGCGATGATGAATGAAAAAAGCGCAGTCGGCACCAAGCCGGGTCGCCATGGCGGTTAATTGCTTATCGTCGGCGTCAAGGTCAAAAATGGTGCGAAGCAAGAGCAAAGTGTGTGCTGCGTCGCTCGAACCGCCTCCCAGACCGCCCCCATGTGGAATGTTCTTATAAAGATAAATGTCGACGGGCGGCAACCCGAAGTGCTCTTTCATAAGCCGATAGGCTTTCAAGACCAAGTTGTTCTCCGGCGGACAATCCACATGGTTTCCATAGCAGGTGAGGGTCGTGTGTGAGCCTCGCGCCGGCACAATTTCGAGCACGTCGGTGAGCGCGATGGGAAGAAACACACTTTCTATATTGTGATAGCCATCGTGGCGACGTTCCACCACGTTAAGGCCTAAATTTATTTTTGCGTAGGGAAAGGAAATCATCGAGTTTTTTGTTTTGCGCTGCAAAGTTACAGCATCTGCCGCGTCACCGCAAATTTTGGGTAACAGAAATGAATGGGAGCCGGCGATGGGATGAAGTGCCCTTCCCTACACCTCACATGCTATTCTTGGAAGAGCGCGTTACCTACTCGTTGTTAGTTGTTTTGTGTGAGTGCGTGGAATGAAATTCAATATTTTTGGCGATTTCCCGCATGAGGAAACGTAAGTAATTTTGCCACTGAATGCAATCGAAATGATGAAAAATCCTATTTGTATGAAACATAACATTTTAGCTATTTCTTTATGTGCCGCGCTGGCAGCATTGCCGCTGGGTGCGCAAAACGTGTTTGAGTCAACAGAAACCGCCCAAACGCAACAAACGACCGAGAGCAAACCGAGGCTCACCCTTGGCGGTTATGGTGAGGCGGTGGCGAGCCGCATGTTTTATAGCAACAACTACAAGCGTTACACCGACGCCACCTTATATAAGAATGCACCGAGCTTCGGTCAAGTGGACTTGCCGCATGTGGTGTTTTTTGTGGGCTATGACTTCGGTCACGGCTGGACGCTGGGCAGTGAAATTGAATTTGAGCACGGCGGCACCGAGAGCGCCATTGAGATGGAGGAAGAGGAAGCCGGTGAATATGAATCGGAAATTGAGCGCGGTGGCGAGGTTGCATTGGAACAATTCTGGCTGCAAAAGTCTTTTTCGGAGAAAATCAACATTCGCGCCGGCCACATCATCGTGCCGGTGGGCGGCACCAACTATGGCCACATGCCTACGGAGTTCTTCACGGTGTATCGCCCTGAGGGCGAAAACACCATTCTGCCCTGCACGTGGCACGAAACCGGCGTGAGCCTGTGGGGCCGTGCCGGCAAGTGGCGCTATGAGGCCATGGTGCTTGCCGGCCTTGATGCCGACCGATTTAACAACAAAAACTGGATTCACGGTGGCAGCGGCAGTCCCTACGAATTCAAAATGGCAACGGCTCTTGCCGGCGCGGCACGCATCGACAACTACTCGGTGTCGGGCTTGCGATTGAGCGTGAGTGGCTATGTGGGCAATAGTGCCAACAACACGCTCAATGCCACAGGCAAATATCAGGGCTTGCATGGCACGGTGGCCATCGGAGCATTTGATTTCCTTTATGACAATCACAATGTGGTGGCTCGTGGAAACTTTGATTATGGCCACTTGAGCAACTCGCTTGAAATCACCGCGGCCAACAAAGCCTCGCGCAAAGATTCGCCCTCGCCTAAAAACAGTGTGGCCGAGGCGGCCATCGCCATGGGCGTGGAGGCCGGCTATAATGCGGCGGCCCACATAGCGGCTTTGGCTGCGCGCGGGCAAAGGTTGTATCTCTTTGGTCGCTATGACTACTACGATTCCATGTATAAGACGGTGGCCAGCATGGCCGACGAAACGATGTGGAGCCGCCAGAAGGTGACGCTCGGTTTCAACTATTATCCCATCAAGCAGATTGTGGTGAAGGGTGAGTGGAGCGACCGCATGTTCAAAAAGCAATACAATGATGAGCAGACCATTAGCTTGGGCATCGCTTATTATGGATTATTTAAGCTGTAAAAAAACGTATTTAATTTTATAATTTCAACAACAATGAAACTCAACAATTTGATGAAAAAAAGTGCCATGCTGCTGTGCATGGGTTTGATGATGACCGCTTGTGGAGGCGATGACCCCGATCCCAGCCCCCTTGACTCGAGCAAGACCGCTATCTTGACGCAATATGTGAACGGCGTAGTGGTACCGACATATAAGTCGCTGGCCGACAACGCCATTCAACTGAGTGATATTTGTGCCGACCTGCGCAAAAATCCTTCGCAAGAACTGGTGAACCAAGCGTGCGCCAAGTGGATTGAAGCTCGTAAATATTGGGAGTTGAGCGAGGCCTTCCTGTATGGTGCCGCTGCCGACTACAATATTGACCCCCACATCGATTCTTGGCCGCTGCAAAAGAGTAATCTGGATAACGTGCTTGCCAACGAGAGCCTGATGGCAGAGCTTGACGAGGATGGTGCCGCTGCCGACGGTTTCAGTACGTTGGGCTATGGTTTGCTGGGCTTCCATGCGGTGGAATATGTGCTCTTTAGAGATGGCGCACCCCGCAGTGTGGGCGATATCAGCGAGAAGGAACTGATCTATAACGCGGCAGTGGCCGAAGACCTCGCCAATCAAACCGTGCGACTTGAGGCCGCATGGGCCGGACTTGACAGAGTGACGGCTGCCAAGAGAAAAATGCTGGAGGATGCTGAGTTGGAGCCCACCACCAACTATGGCGAGCAGATGATTCAAGCAGGATATGCCGGCAATGTGAACTACAAAACGCAGATCGACGCTATGGTGCAGATCTTGCAAGGCGCGAGCGACATCAGTGATGAGGTGGGCAACACGAAGATTACCGACCCCATCAACTCGGGCAATGTGCTGGATGTGGAGTCGTGGTATAGCTGGAACTCTATTGCTGACTTTACCGACAACGTGCGCAGTGTGCGCAATGCCTATTATGGCAGCCTCGACGGCAAAGTGAATTCTAACTCGCTGGCCGCCTATTGCGCCCGCAACCACGCAGCTCTCGACTCCCAAGTGCGCGAAGCGATTGAGCATGCCATCACCACGGTGGCCGCTATGCCCGCCCCCTTCCGCAATCACCTGACTCTTGCCGAGAATCAGAGTGCCATCGCGGCCTGCAATGAACTCATGGCGGCTCTCGACGATGTGATTGAGGCCATGCAGTGACGATGGGTTGATATAGGATATGTTTTTTTGATACGCTCTTCTTGATGAGGCACTTCCATCGGTTTGTGATGGGAGTTGCCTCATTAGTGGGCTTAATATGACACAGAAATGAGAAAACAGTTTTTGATATTCGCAACGCTCCTCACCACAGCGGCCTTCACCGCTTGTGAAGGGCATCATCATGGAGGAGAGGAACCCGACAAAGAACTTCCTGAAGAATATTATAGCGGTGGCCGGCTGGGCACCACGAGCAACACCACCTCCTCGTGCTTTGAGCAATTCACTCCGGCGGTGGAAGAGGCCGGACTTGTGGCAAACTTTAAGCGTGGCGAGCGTCGATTTGAAGTGGCACACGCCACCGAGAAAAGCGATGGACTTACCTATTATGGATTGGGCCCCCTCTATAATCGCACGGCTTGCATCGCCTGCCACCCGGGCTATGGGCATGGCCAGCGCATCACTCGCTATAACAGTGAGGAGTATGGCAATGGTTGCTTGATTATTGTGACCGATAAAGATGGCAATATAGCCTCATCGCTGGGCTTGGTGCCGCAAACGGTGGCTTTGCCTCCCTTTAAGCCCATGATTGATGAGCGCAAACTCACCGTGACATGGCTTAATTATACCGACGAGTGGGGCAACCGTTTTGCCGATGGAGAAACCTATGAGTTGATTTATCCGGAAATAACGATTCCTGAAGACGGTTTCTACTCGCCGCTGGAGGTGAATGGCAAGCCGCTGGCCCTTGCTGATGCCGTCATCACTTTTGAGTCGACGATTGGCATTTATGGCACGGGACTGCTGGATGCCATCAGCGATGACGACCTGCGGGCACAATACTTGGCCGAGGCACCCTATGTGACTCTGAACCCCGCGATTTGGAATGGCGCGACTTGGGCTGCGACCGGTGTGGATGCCGACGGGCATCCCATGCGGTTTGATTATGCGTGCGATTTCACAAAACTTCAGGCCAACACCAGTTTGTGGGAGGTGACCAATATCATCACCCCCATGTTCCGCTATCTGTACATTCCCGAAGCCTATGCTCGCACGGCCAGCCAAGATGCCGACGTGCAGGCAAAATTTTATCAGTATTACCCGCAATGGAACAAAACGGGTAATGTGCAAACCGATATTTATAACTTCCTCACCAGCAAAGAACAAGAGGTGGAAATGGATGCCAACGCGTGTTATGACCTGATGGTGTGGATGCGTGGCCTCGCCGTGCCGGCGGCCCGCAACGTGAAAGATGAGGACTTCAAGCGTGGCAAGAAGCTTTTCACTGAAATAGGTTGTGCCACTTGCCATCGTCCGAGCTGGACTACTGGCGACGATGTGGTGGTGGATTCCTATGGATTGACCAATGGCGGCCAGAAAGCCATGCCGCGCTATCCTCATCAGAAAATTTGGCCCTACACCGACTTGGTGCAACATCGCCTGATGATGAAAAATGACATTCGCACAGGCTGGTGCCGCACCACGCCCCTGTGGGGTAGAGGCTTGAATGAAAAAGCCACCGGTCATGCCGATCGACTGCATGACTGCCGTGCCCGCAATGTGATTGAGGCAATTATGTGGCATGGCGCTTCAAACAGCGATGCCCGTGGCTCGGTGGAGAACTTCCGCAAACTGAATAAGAGTGACCGCGACGCAGTGGTGAAATTCATTAATTCCATTTGACGGGTTGGCCTTGTGGCATAAAGATGAACGCAAAACAAATCTCTTTTGGATTGTTGCTTGTGATGGTGGTTGTGCTTGCCGTGGCCACCATCATTGAGCACCTATATGGCACGGCAGCCGGCAGTGCCATATATCACTCATGGCCTTTTGTGGGGCTGTGGATGAGCATTGCCTTGACCGGCTCGTGGGCAATGTGGCGGTCGCGCCTGCATCGCCGGCCACCGGTGCTCATGCTGCATGTGGCTTTGCTGCTCATCTTGGTGGGGGCTGCTATCACGCATTTCACCAGCGAAAACGGAAAATTGCAGCTCGCAGCGCACGAAAGCGCCCACTCGTTTGTCGATACGTGTGGAGTGGAACATTTTTTTCCATTTGAGATAACCCTAAGGCGATTTGACATTCAGTATTATGCAGGCACGCCTGCACCGATGGACTTTGTGAGCGAAGTCATCATCACTTTTCCCGATGGGAAAAAGATGGAATCGAGTGTGAGAATGAACAAAGTGGTGTCGTGCAGAGGCTATCGTTTCTATCAGTCGGGATTTGATGCCGATGGAGGAGGCACCATTCTTGCAGTGGCTCACGATCCGTGGGGCATCGCGGTGACCTATTGCGGTTACGCCTTGTTGTTTTTGGGCATGGTGGCAACTCTGATGAGCCGAGGAAGTGTGTTGCGGCGCATGCTGCGCTCGCCGGTTTTGCGGGTGGGAGCAGTGACGCTGGCGGCGGCAGTCGCCTTTCAGAGCTATGCGGGCGAGCCCCGCACGGTATCGCGCGAGGTGGCGCGCCGCATGGGCGATTTGTATGTGCTGCACAACAATCGCATTTGTCCGCTGCAAACGCAGGCGTGTGATTTCATCACAAAATTATATGGAAAATCGTCCTATCGAGAACTCTCAGCCGAGCAGGTACTATCGGGCTGGCTCTTCTATTTTGATGATTGGAAACAAGAACCGGTCATTAAAGTGAAAAGTGCGCGTGTGCGCCGGCTGCTGGAGGCCGAGGGACGCTATGTGCCGCTGACGCAGTTTGCCGATTCCCATAACGGATATAGACTCGACACCTTGTTGCGCAAAGTGTATGCCGGAGAAGAGAAAAGCGATGTGCGAGGCATTTTGGAGGCCGACGAGAAATATGAGCTGGCCATGCTCACGGCTTCGGCCCGTAACTTGAAATTATTGCCCCTTCGCTATCATGGCAGCCTTGAATGGTTTGAACCGGCGTCGCTCGACGTGCCGACCGACATTCCCGACGAACAATGGGCATTTATGCGCAATGGACTGGGCTATTTGTGTGAGCTGGTGGCGATGGGTGATAACGAGGGTGCTCTGGCGTTTATTGACGCGCTGCGCCGCTATCAAGAAAGAGAATTGGGCACCGCGGCTCCGAGTGTGGTGGCTTTTCGAGCCGAGAAGGCCTATAATCGGGCAGTGCCCTACGTGTCGCTGGTGGCCATGCTGCTGGTGACCCTCGGCATTCTGCTTATGGCGGTGACGGCGCGGCAGCTGGCACAAAAAAAGGCATTGCCGCGATGGTGCCTCGGCACCGGTGTGGTGGTGGCGTGCGCAGTGGCGAGCTATGTGCTGCTGTGCTTTGTCTTGCGGTGGGTGGTGAGCGGCCATGTTCCATTGAGCAATGGGTTTGAAACGATGCAATTTCTGGCTCTTGTGGCCTTACTGGCAACCGTGGCGCTGATGCGTCGTTGGCCTTCGATGCTGGCTTTTGGTTTGCTGCTCGCGGGGTTGTCGCTCATGGTGTCGTGGTTCGGTCAGGCCAATCCGGCCATTACACCGCTCATGCCTGTGCTGCACTCTCCATTGCTGAGCCTGCACGTGGTGCTAATCATGCTGGCCTATGCGCTATTGGCATTTATGATGCTGAACGGCATCATGGCTTTTTGCGTGAGAAAACAGAGGGCGCAGGTTGCTCGTCTGCAAGTGATGAGCCTCGCCATGCTCGAACCGGCTGTGGCGCTGCTGGCGGCGGGCATCTTCATAGGTGCCGTGTGGGCCAACGTGTCGTGGGGCACATATTGGAGCTGGGATCCCAAAGAAGTGTGGGCTCTCATCACTCTCATCATTTACGCCTTGCCTTTGCACCATGCCCGATGGCTTAGTGGCCATCCGCTGCGCTTTCATGCGTATGCCGTGTTGGCTTTCACGAGTGTGCTCATCACTTATTTTGGGGTGAATTTTGTGCTTGGCGGCATGCACAGCTATGCCTAACAAAAGGGATGCGAGAAAGGTCAAAATCGCTTGATGAGGGGATTGTAGTGGAGATGAAATACACCTAAATTTGCATAGACAATGAAGGATGAATTGAAACAAACCCATATTGTGGTGGCCGATAACTCGGCCGTGGTGCGCAGTGGCATGGCCATGCTGTTGCAGCATGACGGCTTGCAGGTGTGCGAGTGCGAGAACACCCAGCGGCTGCGCGCACTCATGGCCGAACAAAGCCCCGATATGGTGCTTGTGAACCCATTGCTTGTGAATGTTGTCGAATTGCGACAACTTCGCGCTGTTTATGGCGACTGCCGATGGATAGCGCTGCTCACGTCGGCCATCGGCAGCAGCATCATGAGCATGTTTGACGGTCAGGTGTCGATTTATGATTCGGCCGATGAGATTAGGCGGAAGTTGATGAGTGAGGCCGCGCCTCGCCGCAAGATGACTGAAAGCGACGCCGCCTCGCAGCTCGATGCTTTGAGCGAGCGGGAGCGTGAGGTGGTGGTGTGTGCCGTGCGGGGAATGACCAACCGCGACATTGCCCAGCGACTTGGGCTGTCGATCCACACGGTGATTTCACATCGTCGCAACATCAACCACAAACTCCAAATCCACACCCCTTCGGGACTGACCATTTTTGCCCTGAAAACCCGTCTTGTGAATTTGGCCGACCTGTCGCCGCTCCATCATTGATTTTCCCTGAAAAGGGACAATAAAAAAGCCGCTCTCGATTCACATCGTCGCGGCAATTTTTCCGTTTACTACTATTAGAAGTGGCTACGTAATGTCAACTAATAACTAATTCACTTTATCTTTATGAGAGTTGAAAATCTCTCCTGTAATCACAATGCAAAATTACGCTGACATGAGAGCCCCAGCAATAGCCTTATTTTGGTATTTTCTTCAAAAAAAGTTCACCATTTGTAGGGATTTAGTGGATTTCAATCACTTTTTGCTCCTTTTTCTGCTCTTCGGGCGTGTATTTTGGCAGTACCACGGTGAGTACGCCATGCTCAACCGAAGCGGTGATCTTTTCGCGATCCACATCCTCAGGCAAGAGCAGAGTCTGGTGGAATTTGGTGTAGGAGAACTCGCGGCGCAGATAGCGCTCAGCAAGCTTCTCTTCATTCTTGTTGTCGTGTGTGGCTTCAGTCTTCTTTTCGAGATCCACAACCAAGTTCTCATCTTCGTCGAGGGTGACTTTGAAGTCCTCGCGCGTCATGCCGGGAGCGGCCAGTTGCACATCATATTCGTTGTCTTTCTCAATCACGTTGATGGCAGGTGCCGTGCAGCTCATATTGTGCATGCGTGGAAACATGTCGGTGTCGAACAAGGTGTTGAACACTTCGGGAAGCCAGTTTTGATTTCTACGTGCTAAATACATGATTATTTCCTCCTATAATTAATTTGTTATTTTGATTCCGTGTCGTTTGGTGAACGCTCAGTAGCGTTTCAACGTCCACTCGCATAGTTGCAAGCGCTGTGCCACCGGTGTGCAAGAAAAAGATTGCTGCCAAAATGGCTTATGTGTAGCCATTTTGGCAGCAATGGCTGTCATATTGTCCTGTTTTTTTATCCTATGTAAGAATCATGATAAGGAGCTGAGCCGAAATAACCCTTAAAAACATGGTTAAGGGATACACTGTACTATAGGCTACCGCCGGTGCATCGTTGCCAGCCGTTTTATTGGCATAGGCCAGCGCGGGAGGGTCGGTGGTGGAGCCGGCAAGGAGTCCCATGAGGATGCAGTAGTTCAGCTTGAATTTGCCTCTCGCCAGAAGCATGACGATGAGCAGTGGGATGATGGTGACGAGGAAGCCATAGGCGACCCATTTAGCACCCTGAACATTGAATACCGTGGCGGCAAAATTGTCGCCGGCTGCGATGCCCACCGAGGCAAGGAACAGGCAGATGCCCAGCTCACGAAGCAGGAGGTTGGCACTGGAACTGGTGTAGGTGACGAGTTTCACCTTGTGCCCAAAGCGACCGATGAGAATGGCCACGATGAGCGGTCCGCCCGCCAAACCCAGTTTCATGGGCACCGTCATTCCGGGGAACATGAAAGGAATAGAACCCAGCAAGATGCCGAGGAATATGCCAATGAACATGGTGAACATGTTAGGCTCGTTCAGGCGCTTCAAGGAGTTGCCCAATTTTTCGGCCAAACGGTTGATGTCGTCAAGGTTGCCCACCACGGTGATGCGGTCGCCCACTTGCAGACGCAGGTTGGGGCTTGCCAGCAGATCGAGTCCGGCGCGATTCACACGCGTGGCGTTGAGCTTGAAGCCTGTGCGCAGCCGCAAGGAACCCAGTTTGCGTCCGGTGAACTCACTCTTTGTGACCACGATGCGACGCGACACCACCGGTGCCGGATCAGCTTCCCAGTCCATGTGGTCGTCTTGCGGCCCTATTACGGCATCGAAAATCTCCTCGTCTTGCGCACTCATGACGATGAGCAACAGGTCGCCTTCCTCAATGAGGGTGTCGCTTTTGGGGATTATCACGCTGCCATCGGTTTTCTTGATGCGCGAAATCACAAAGTTGTGGTCGATGATGGCATGAAGACGCATGATGGAGCGGCCATAGATAAGACGGTTGGTCACGCGATAGGTGACGATGTGAGGCTTGAGCTGGCTTTGGTCGTTTTCAGCCTCAATGTCGCGCGATTCCTTCTCGGCGTTGATGCGGAAAATGAGCTTGGCCACAACCATCGAGAGAATGATGCCCACCACACCCAGCGGATAGGCCGCGGCATAGCCCATTGACATGGCCTCGTTGAGCAACGTGGCTTCGGCTCCGTGGGTTTCTATCAGAGTTTGCTGTGCGGCACCCAGCCCGGGCGTATTAGTCACTGCACCCGAGAGAATGCCCACGAGGTCGGTGATGCGAACATCGGTGAGGGCATAGATGCCTAAAGCCACAGCAATGTTGAGCGCCACGAGCAGCATGGCCAGCCCGTTAAGCACAATGCCTTCTTCCTTAAATGAAGAGAAGAAACTGGGACCCACCTGCAAGCCGATAGAGAAAATAAACAGAATCAGGCCAAATTCTTGCACAAACTTCAGGATGCTGGCATCAATGCCAAGTCCCAAATGGCCCGCGAGGATGCCCATAAACAGCACAAAGGTGGCACCAAGTGAAATGCCGCCTATTTTTTGCTTGCCCAAAATTACTCCGGTGGCTATCACAAGAGCATAGATAAAAATGGCGTGAGCCACTCCACTGCCCAAAATCAGATCTGTTAACCAAGCCATCATGTTATTTTATAAAAACGGTTGCAAAAATAGTGATTAATCAACAAACGCGAACAATTAAAATGGTAATTTTGAATTTGAGGATACGCCTTCCGTTTTAATGGTCAAACCCGTCGCGAGAGAGAACGCCTGCTTGATAGTAATGCTTCACTTCGCGCATATCGGTCACCAAGTGGGCCTCGTCGATCAGTTCTTGAGGCGCGTAACGGCCAGTGATGACCACCTCGGTTTTCTCGTCGCGTGCGCGAATGGCGGCTATCACATCTTGCACGGGGATGAGCCCGTAGTGCAAAGCGATGCACAACTCATCGAGCACCACAAGGTCATACACACCGTTGGCCATAATTTGCGCCACATGTTGCAAGGCAGCCTGCGCGGCTTCGACATCGATTTTTTCGGGTTCACGCTCAATGAAGCACCCTGTGCCCAGCTGCTCCACGGTCACCCGTTTGCAAAAGCGGGTGATGTGAGTTTCGTTGTAAGGCTCATTCTTGACAAATTGGCCAATGTAGGCCGTTTTGCCGGAACATAAAGCCCTCAGCACAAGGCCAAACGCCGCAGTGGTTTTACCTTGTCCGTTGCCTGTGTAGACACGAACATACCCTTTCTCCATTTCTTTCATCATTTTGTGTTTTTTAAGTCTGCCACCTCGTGCAGAGCTGTTTAACATTCCGGAATCGTGAAATAGAGTGAAAGATCCGTGGCGGGGTGACCACAGATGAAGCAGCGAATTTGATGCTTGCCAAGTTTTCGGCTCTATTACCACGAAAGCCATTAACTAAAAAGACTCTTGGCAGGTATTCTGACTTATCCCATCAACTGCACGGCCTTCCCAGCTGCACATGGAGCAGCCAGTGACACAATGAATGTGCGTTGACTTTCAGTGGGAAATACAGCAGCGGGTCTGCTCGGGATTCTCACCCGATTCCCTTTTAATCGACCTACCTACAGCGCGAGGCCATGCAGGCCGAACCAAAAATCGGCGGCAAAATTACGAAAATTTACGAATCGAGCCAAAGAAAACCGGCACTTTCGTGGCCAAGCCCTCAGAAAAGAGTGTCGCGACCGACGAGGTCGAGAATCTCGGCAGGATTGTGAACAATGGTGCCGGCATGGTGCTCGACCAGTTCTTTCTCGGTGCGGAAACCCCACGTGACTCCCACCGAGTCGACACAGGCACGGCGTGCCGTTTCCATATCCACGCCCGAATCACCCACATAAAGGACTTCGCGCTTAGGCACTTTTGCTTGCGCGAGAATGCCAAACACGATGCTTGGGTCGGGTTTCACGTTCACACCCTCGCATTGCCCGGCCACAGCGGTGAAGTCGATGTCGCCATAATAGTGCGAAATGATTTTCTGGGTGGCGGCTTGATATTTGTTGGAAGCTACGGCAAGATGCACGCCACTGTCGCGCAGGTCGCGCAACAACTCGGGCATGCCGGCATAGGGCTTGGTGAACTCACAGCAATGCTCGTCGTAGAATTGCTTGAAATCGCGCAACAGAGTGTCGATGGTGGAGTCGTTGCGATGCTCCTCGGGCAGCACGCGCGTGATGAGCTTTCGCACTCCATTGCCCACGAAGAAAGGATAGGATGCAATGGTGTGGGTGGCAAAACCGTTGCGCTCCAGCGCATAGTTGGCAGCGTGTCCGAGGTCTTCGATGGTGTTGAGCAGCGTGCCGTCTAAATCAAAGATAACCAGTCTTTTCATGTTGTTGATACCATTTAGAAAGGATAACCCACCGAGAAATGGAATTCGCAGTCACGATTCCATCGGGGATGCAGCAGTGGCCAGTGTTCTTGTGCCGATGCCGGGTTGTGCGCTTTCATGCCCATGTCGAAGCGCAACAAGAAGTAGGTGAAGTCGAGGCGCACGCCCAAGCCGTAGGCGAGAGCGATTTGCTCATAAAATTTATTGAAACGAAACACGCCTCCGGGCTGATCCTCATAGTCGCGAATGGTCCAAATGTTGCCGGCATCGACAAACGCTCCCATTTCAATGACCCAAAATAGCTTGGCCCTATACTCGATGCTCGCGTCCAAGCGAATGTCGCCGCACTGATAGATGAAACTGTTTTGCGACTTGGCGGCATTGAATGCGCCGGGTCCCAGCGTTCGCACCCCCCATCCGCGCACGCTGTTGGCACCGCCGGCATAGAAACGTTTCTCAAACGGGAGCACCGTGCTGTTTCCGTAGGGCACAGCAACCCCTGCGCCCACATGCAGCGCCACCGACTGCCGGGTGTCGATATAGTGGGTGAAAGAGTAATCACCTTCCATTTTGAAGTACTGGGCATAGCGGATGCCAAACACTTTATAAGAATCGTCGGCCTCGCGATGCTGGCCTGTGATTTGTGAAATGCCATAGAGCAGGTTGCCGGCCATTTCGGCGGCTGCTCGCCAAGTGTAGACGTTGGTCTGGAAATGGTTGGTGAGCAAGGTGGTGGGCAGTTTGTTGGTCTTATAGAAGTTGTAGCCCAGCCGCATGATGAAGTGGTCTTCATAGGAGTATCGCAGCAAGGGGTTGGCTATACTGTCGAGGAAGTTGCTGCGGCTGCGTGGCAGGTACACATAATTCAGGTCGAACAGATTGAGCGTGTGGCGCATGCGAGCCTGATGCTCAGTCCACAGGTAGCGCCATGCTGCACCGGCAATGATTCGGGTGTACTCGGGTCGCTCTTGATAGTCAAAACTGGTGGCAAGTTCGGTGCTGGCCTGTATCTTGCGCTTGAAGTTGGGCGAAAGAAGCGGAAATTTGAATTTGGGATAAGTGATGCCCACTTCGGCGGCATATTCAGAATAATTGTTGTTGATGAGTCCATTAAGATTGCCCGAAAGGCTTTCGTAGCTCATGCGGAGTTTGGCGTTGAGTGTTTCGGCTCCGCGCATGATGTTGCGGTGCTGATAATCGAGGCCGATGCCGAACCCCAAATCGCCCTCACTATTAGTGCCTTCGAGCGAGGCCGACACCGATTGCGCTTTGTCGCGCGTGAGCAGCACATAGGCGTCGAGCCAAATCTTGCCGTCTACTTCGCCCACGGGGCGGATTTCGATATTGATAAACTTCACAATGTTGAGCCTACCCAAAGCCTTATAGGTGCGGTCCACGTCAGAAGCGTCATATCGCTGGCCCGGGGTGATGAAGTTGCATTCCTCCAGAATGCTGCCCCGCAAATAATGGTCGCCATCGGTGTAAATGTCAAGGTTGCCATAGCGCAGCGTGTCGGTTCCGAAATAGCCGTCGTGCATGAGCACGGGGTCATAGGCCGTGACATAGGTCACCTGCCTCACATAGAAAGGTCGGTGCTTGGTGTAATAAGGCATGCGCTCGCTCTGATAGGGGTCGCGCGTGGTGAGCGTGATGTCCACCGAGCGTTCTCCGGCCGCCGTGTCGGCATCGAAGGTGATGTATTCTTTGCTGAAGGCGTAGTAGCCTTGCTTGCGCAAATTTTCGGTGATGGTCTGCCGCCATGAGTCAATCTGGTTGTGGTCAAGCAGGTCGCCCACTTTGACCGGAAATCTCACCGAGTCGGCAAGGATGAGGTGCCGCAATGTGTCGTCGGGGATGTTGTAGGAAATGCTGCGAATGTAGTAGGGGTCGTGCAAGGTGATGAGGTAGTTCACTTTGGCCTTATGACGTGCGGTGTCGGTCGTGACTTGAGGGGTGACGACGTTGTTCATGTAGCCTTTGTTGTGCAGGGCGGTGTGCAACTGACGCACGCTCGCTTCGGTGAGTGTGCTGTCGTAGAGCACTGGCGGTGCGCCCACGCGCCTGATCCACCGGTTGAACCAGTTGCTTGAATCGCGACCGCTCATGTTATAGAGGGCCAGCTGCAACTTGAGGCCTCCCAGCACTTTGTGGTTCTCGGTCTGGCGTAGGTAGTTGAGGAGTTCGGTGGAACTCACGTCGCTGTGCTGCTTGCCATCGGTGATGTGAATGGCAGTCTGGTCGAGCAGGAGTTTCCCGTCGGGCACATGCTTGGTCGAGGCGCAAGAACCCACTACGAGCATCACCACGAGGGTTATGACCGATATGAAACTGCGCCGCATTGCCGTGGCGAGAAAGGCCTTATTTAATGATTTTCTGCTCAATGTTGTAGCGAGGACGGTCTTTGACCTCCATGTAGATTTTCCCGATATATTCGCCCACAATGCCCAGCCCGATGAGAATGCATCCGCCAATGAACCACATCGATAAGATGATGGAAGACCAACCACTCACGGCACGTCCGCTAAAGTAAGCGACAAGCACGTAGATGAGTATGGCCAACGCAATGAGGGTGAAAGCGATGCCGAGCGAGAGAATGAGCCGCACGGGCTTGATGCTGAATGATGTGATACCGTCGACGGCAAAGCTGAGCATTTTTCGCAGAGGATATTTGCTCTCTCCTGCCATGCGCGCGCTGCGGTCATAATAGACACAATCGGTTTTGTAACCCACCAGCGGCACCATGCCGCGCAAAAATAGGTTGCGCTCGCGGTAACGGAGCAGCTGGGCTACGGCCCGGCGGCTCATGAGGCGAAAGTCGGCATGGTTATACACACTCTTCACGCCCATGCCGCGCATGAGCCGATAGAAGGCTTGCGCGCTGTTGCGCTTAAACCATGTGTCGGTTTTTCGCTCCCGGCGCACGCCATACACGATGTCGCACCCTTCACGATATTTATTCACCATGTCGGGAATCACGCGAATGTCATCTTGCAGGTCGGCATCAATCGAGATGATGATGTCGGCTTCAGGACAGGCGCATTCCAGCCCGGCCATGAGTGCATTTTGGTGACCCACATTACCGGCCAATTTCACGCCACACACCTGCGGATGCGCCAGCGCGAGGTCATTGATGATTTGCCATGTGGCATCGCTCGACCCATCGTCCACATAAAGTACTCGGCTGCTGGCCGAAACGAGTTGAGCGGCTGCCATTTCTTGAAGTAGGTTCAGCAACTTCCCGTTGGTGTCGGGCAGCACTTCTTGCTCTTTGTAGCACGGAACGACGATATAGAGTATGTCCATTTTCGGTTGATTGAAATTATAAAAGGCAAAGATACGACAAAACGCGATAAGAGCCAAATTTATTTGGGCTTTTCGGGCCGCAAGCAGCTTTGGCGCGGCGGCGTTGCGACAAAAAAAGAATTTGTGTGGCAGCGCGAGGACAAAAATGCAAGTTTTTGGCAACCATTCTATTGGCTTTCGCATTTTTTTGTAAATTTGCAAGCAGACTTGGCACAGCGGTGCTGGTCTTGATTACATATTACATAAAAAGAGCGTTTTTGCGTTATCCTCATTCGAAAATCGGCAAATTTTCAACATCAAGGGATAGACGGTAAGATGACGCTCATGCGTGCCTATATGAGTCCGCACCGTCGGGCAACGACTATATGGCATGGCGTGGGAGTACTGTTTATTTTGATGTGGGCTATGCCGATGCCTCGAATGGATAAACAAAATATGTCCTGCGCCTCTTTCATTTTATTGATTTAAAAACATCTTCATTCTCCCCTCGACAGGACACGGGTGGCTCTCATGCGTTATGATGAATGGGCGTGTGTTCAGGGAATCAAAAATAGGATTGGCGTTTGTGATTTTTTCAGGTCTGCTTCTACTGGTGGTGTCGCCCGACAGTTATCTGCACGATGTGTATGGCCGCTGCGACTCGGCATGGTTTTTCACGGCGGGCAAAGCTTGGATGAAAGGACTGGTGCCCTATGTGGACTTTGCCGATAGCAAGGGACCTCTGTTGTGGCTCATCTATGGCGTGGGTTACTTGATGAGCCACAGCAATTATGTGGGCATTTACTGGCTGTCAGTGATGTTCTACGCCATTACGTTCTATTGTCTATACCGTGCGGCCTTGCTGCTTGTGCACGATTGTGGGCGAGCTTTCATCGCTTCGTTGCTGATGGCCATTCCGTTTTTCCTGTGGCCTTTTCACCGCGAGATTCGTGCCGAAGACTTCTCTAATGTGTTTTTTGCCGCTTCGCTGTGGATGGCGTTCCGCTTGTGCGTGGGGCACGACGCTTCCGCTCGAGTGACGGCATGGGCTTGCGCCTTGCTGGGCGTGAGCACTGCCTCACTGCTACTCATTAAATATAACTATGCCGCCATGCAGTTCGGATTTGTTGTGGTGGCTGGAGTGGCCCTTGTGCGCCACAAGCACAATCTCGCAGTTTCAACCGGATGCTATTTGGTGGGATTTGCATTGGTGGCGATTCCTTTTCTCATCTGTTTGTACATGGTGGGAGCTTTAGGCGACTTCATCAACGAATATTTTCTGTCTGCTGCAAAAACCATCACAGAAATGCATGGTCGAGGAAATTCGGGCTTGCTGTCAGACTTATTATGTAACAAGTTTTATAATCTGTATGAATTACTGATGCTGTTTGGAATTGTGGTGGCTATGCGACGCTGGCGTGGCTGGTGGTGGGTGACACCATTTTTGCTGTGCGTGTTTGTGGGCATTTTTGCTGTGGGCTACCATTGGCAATACCACTTCAGTGTGCTGGCCATCTTGTATTTCCCTCTGTGCTTGTGGTGCGCAACGAAGTTGCCTGAAAAACTATTCAGCGGCTCGAAACTGCCACTGATGGCCGCGTTCATCTTGCTGGTGAGCTATGCGATTAATTTCCCCTCGATGAGATGTTCGCTGGTGGGTGTGAGCGACGAAAAACGTGCCCGGCAACACTATGCGATGACTTACTGGGCCTCACAGATTGAAAATCCTAAATTTCTGTATCTCATGTGTGGCGATTATGGATATGGTGTGTCGGTCAACGGACTTCCGGCCACCAAATATTGGGCCAATCAGAATGGTGCCACCAGCGATATGGTGCAGGATCAGCTTGATGCGATAGCGGCTCATCGTCCGGACTTTGTGATAACGGTTCAAGATTGGATGGATGCCCGTGATTTTTATGCCAATGCCCGCGCAGAGGCGATGCGCTTGCTGAAGCAGCACGGTTATCGTGCCTATGGGCTGCCAAACACGTGCGTTGAGGGTCATCAGTTGGTGATGTATAGCCGGCATCGGTTGGCTTCTGCGCAATCCATTTCTCTGCCGACATGGAAAGATGTAGTTTTGAAACGAAATCCTCAAAATGCTTTCGCTCGTGCCAGATAGGACACAAACAGCCCGCCTTTTTGTGTGGAGGCGGGCTGTGTTATTGAGTGTGAGCCGGAAAAGGCCTTAGCGGCGCTCCTCAAAGTTGAGGGCGTTTTCCTTCATGAGGGTTTCGAATGTGGGATAACGGCGCACCAACTTCAGGTTGACGTAGGGCGTTTCATCGGCCTTCAAGCTGTGCAAACTGCCATAGCCATTGGCCAAAGCGCTGCGCAGATACTCGATGGCTTGATCTTTGTCGCCCTTTTTTGCATCGCCTATGTCACTCAAAAGGGCCGCTGCATAATAGTAGCTCTCACCACCAATGATTTTATTGTCGGCGATGATTTTCTGAGCCCACTGGCGTGCATTATCGGCACGTCCCAGCTCATGCAGGGCAAAGCCTCTCAGATTGGTCATTGTTTCGTCGGCAGTAAGCATCTGCTCAAAGTCAGAACGCGCGGCCGAAGGCTTGCTAAGCCGGTATTTATAAACCCATCCCCGCAACAGAAGGGCCTCGGCATTGGCCGGCTCTATGGCGAGCAAAGCGTTGAGTTGCTCGAGCGCGCCTTGATTGTTGCGTGCGTTGACCATCATGCGTGCCCGGGCCAAGAGAGTGGGAGTGTACTTCGCGTTAAGACCGGCGGCCTTATCGAGTGTGGCGAGTGCTTGAGAGTAGTTGTTGCCTTTTCCCTGATACTGCTCGATGAGCGATTTGAGAATATAATAGTCAGGTTCATTGCCTTGCATGGCGATGGCCTTGTTCACGTTGGACAAGGCTTCGTCATATTGCATGAGGTTGAATTGGCACAAAGCGGTATAATAATAAATGCTGTGGTAATCGTAGAGATTGTAGTTGATGATGTTTTTGAAGTTCTTCAATGCCTGCCCATAGTGCAGCTGCCTCAAAGCGATGATGGCACGCACATATTGAAACATTCCCACTTGTGGAGCTTTGTCGATGCTCGATGCGAGGGCCTCCATCACGGCATCGTAGTGGTTGTCGCTCATGTCCACCAGTTGCGTGATGGCCTCATTGTTGTCGTCGCTGCCCACACTCATGGCCGAGATGAGGTCTTGCGCGGCGGGCACATATTGCTGAATTTGAGTGAGTACGTCGGCCCGGTTTATATAAACCTGTGGATTGGCGGTGAATAGGCTCACGGCACGGTCGGCATAGTCGGTTGCCTTGCCATAATTATTGCGTTTCACCTCCACTTGGGCAAGCCAGTAAAGAGCGTCATAGTTCATGGGGCTGTCGCGCAAAATGGTTTGGAAATTCTTTTCTGCGGCATCGAGGTCGCCCACTTTGTAGCTCACCTTGCCCAGCATGTCCACGCAAGCCATCGACTTGGGATTGATGGTGGCAGCTTGGCTCAGAGCCTCAATCTCGTTATCGTAGTCTTGCTGCAAGTCGTAGCACCGCGCCAGCAGCAAATAAGTGTCGTGAAGCAGCTCTTTCTCTTTGGCTGGAGCCTGTTCGAGCACCAGCTTGGCATCGGCAATGGCAGCCGGCAGATCTCCGTTATAATAAAGCTGGTTGGCACGCGCAAAACGAGTGTCGTAGTCTCCGGGTTTCTTTTCGAGTGCCTCGTCATATACTTTGATGACAGCGGCCTGCACACGCTGGCGCACACGCGCGTCGTCGTCGGCTGTTTGCGCCACGGCTTGGATGGCACACAGGGCAATCAACACCGCCCATAGAAATTTCTTTATGTTCATACTACAATTCAAAATTATCGTGTTTGTAATCAATAGTTCCCTACATGGTATCAATCTCCTTGATGGCACGGCGTAGCGCGGCGCAGCGTGTGAGCAATCCTTCGAGCAAATCAAGGCGCAGCATGTTGGCTCCGTCGCTCTTTGCTTGGGTGGGATTGGGGTGTGTTTCGAGGAAAATGCCGTCGGCACCGGTTGCGATGGCAGCTCTTGCCATCAGCTCGATGAATTGTGGCAGCCCTCCCGTCACACCTTTTGTTTGGTTGGGCTGCTGCAACGAGTGTGTGATGTCAACAATCACGGGTGCGTATTGCTGCATCACCTTCACGCCACGAAAGTCCACGATGAGGTCTTGATAGCCAAATGTGGTGCCACGCTCGGTGATGGCCACGTCGTTGCAACCGGCATCACGCACTTTGCCCACGGCGTGCTGCATGGCGTCGGGCGAGAGGAATTGTCCTTTTTTGATGTTGACCATGCGCCCGGTGCGTGCTGCGGCTACCAGCAGGTCGGTTTGGCGGCACAAAAAGGCCGGAATTTGCAATACGTCAACGTATTGTGCCGCCATCTGGGCCTCCTCGGCGGTGTGAATGTCGGTCACCACAGGAATGTGGAAGGTGTCGCCCACCTTGCGCAGGATGCGCAAGGCTTTCTCGTCGCCTATGCCGGTGAAAGAGTCGATGCGCGAGCGATTGGCCTTGCGGTAGCTTCCCTTAAACACATAGGGTATGGCCAGTCGCTCGGTGATGGCTACGGCATGCTCGGCAATGCTCATCGCCATTTCTTCGTTTTCAATCACACAAGGGCCTGCCAGCAAAAAGAATTGCTCGCCGGCCATGAGTTGTTGTGTAAGATTCGTTGTCATTGTTTCTTTCAAGAGATCAATTCGTTGAGGGTATGGATAGCGGCAATCGCCTTTACGGCAGCGGTTTCGGTTCGCAGGCGGCTTTCGCCCAATGTGACGGGCACAAACCCGGCCGATAGGGCTGCCTGCACTTCTTCGGGGCTGAAGTCGCCTTCCGGCCCTATAAGCACCATCACATCTTTGGCGGGTTGGTACTCTTTGGCAAAATGCTTGCGTTGCTCTCGTGGCAGTTCGGCATCGCAATAGGCGATGAAACGCTGCCCGCTGAACGGCTCAGCCAATAATTGGCGGAATGAAGTCATTTCATCAAGTTGGGGCAAATGGGCTTTGAGTGATTGCTTCATGGCTGCCACCATGATTTTGAGCAGCCGCTCGGTTTTAAGCGTGGTGCGCTCACTATTGTGGCAGTGAAGTGGAATAATGCGGTCAACGCCCATCTCCACACATTTCTCGGCCATCCACTCCATGCGGTCGAGGTGCTTGGTGGGAGCCACGGCCAGTGTGATGTGATTTTTCCAATGCGGTTTCTGCTCGAAGGCGGTAATGATTTGCACTGCGCAGCGCTTGGGGTGAGCTATAGCGATGCTCATTTCGTAGCAGGTGCCACGACCATCTACCACCTCAATCCGATCGCCTTCCTTCAAGCGCAGCACGCGCACACAATGCCGCGATTCCTCTTCGGGAAGCGTGAGCGTGCTGGCAATATCAGGACAGTAAAAACGGTGCATTTATTTTTCTTCAGGGACATGCTTGTACTGGAACAGGAACATGAACGCCGCGGCCACCACGAGGGCAAAACCGGCGAAAATAAGCCAGGCACTGCGCCAGTCGCCCACCAGATAACCGGCATCATTCCATTGGCAGTAGTGGTCGATGACCTTGCCGGCGGCAAGTGTGCCGATGGTGGCACCCAAACCGTTGGTCATGAGCATGAACAAACCTTGCGCCGAAGCCTTCACCTTGGGGTCGCATTCCTTGTCAACAAACAGACCGCCCGACACATTGAAGAAGTCGAAAGCCACACCATAGACAATGCACGAGCCGATGAACAACAACACGCCTGGCATGGCAGGATTGCCCAAGCCGAAGAAACCGAAGCGCAACACCCATGCAAACATGGCGATGAGCATCACCACCTTGATGCCATACTTGCGCAGGAAGAAGGGGATGAGCAAAATGCACAAGGCCTCGGCAACCTGCGACAGGGAAACAAGCATAGTAGCGTTATTGGCTCCAAACGAGTTTGACATTGCCGCATCGGCACTGCCCTTGAAACTGGTGAGGAACGGCGTTGCGTAACCGTTGGTCACCTGCAGCGACATGCCCAGCAGAGCCGAGAAGATAAAGAACATGGCCATCTTCTTGGTTTTGAATAATTTGAAGGCATCCATGCCGAACGACTCTGCCAAAGATTGGGTGGGCTTGGGCTGGAGCTTGCACTGTGGCAAGGTGAAACAGTAGAAGAAAAGAACTATGCTCAACACACCCGATACCAAGAACTGGTAGTGTGTGTATTGGAACTTGTTGGCATTCTCGGCCAGAGTGAAGAAGAAACCGTTATCCAAAGTGGCACAGTTGACAAACCACATGGTGGCGATGAACCCCACCGTACCAAACACTCGGATGGGAGGGAAGTCCTTGACCGTATCCATACCGGCATCCTTCAAGATGGTGAACGCAGTGGTGTTGCTCAATGCCAAAGTGGGCATGTAGAATGCCACACTCAAGGTGTAGAGCGTGATGAATGCCGTTTTGTTAGGCTCTGTGGCGTTCATGCCCATCATAAACAACCCAATCATGGCGGCACCGGCCAGCAGGTGACAGATGCTCAACAACCGCTGAGGCTGAATCCACTTGTCGGCCACGATGCCCATGATGGTGGGCATAAAGATGGAAACGATGCCCTGAATGGCATAGAACCATGAGATTTCGCCGCCCATGCCGGCACGTCCCAGATAATTGCCCATGCAGGTGAGGTATGCTCCCCACACGGCAAACTCAAGGAAGTTCATCGCAGTGAGGCGGAGTTTCAAATTACCTTTCATTTTCTACTGTTTTGTTTTTTGTTATGGTGATTAATTTTGATTGAAAACTATTCCGATTGCATCTTCGATGCGATAATGCGCTGAATCTCGGCGGCCTGCTCATATTCTTCACGTTCCACATGCTGTTGCAGCCGCGCTCGCAGCCGCTCAATGGGCAACGACTCGAGCGGTATCTCGTGCCGCCCTAAAGGCGTGCCGTCGCTATCCATGACAAACCCGGTGCGTTCAAGAATTTCGGGAGTGGTGTAAATAGGAGTGCCGGTGCGCAGCGCAATGGCTATGGCATCGCTTGTGCGCAGGTCAATGACGGTGCGCGTGCCATCATGGCTCACGAGGTGCAAGAGCGAAGAGAAAATGCCATGCTCAAAGCTATAGATCTCCACATATTCGGGAGCGATGCCATAGGCATGGAAAATGGTGGTGAACAAGTCGTGAGTCATGGGGCGTGGTGTGACCACGCCTTCGAGCTTCACGGCAATGGCCTGCGCTTCGGCAGTGCCCAGCACAATGGGAATGCGGTAGCTCCCATTCACCTCCTCAAGAAGCAGAGCGTATGCCCCCGACTGCACCTGATTGCGGGTAATGCCTAATACTTTGAGTTCAATTTTCCCTTCCATGATGCGTTGTGTTTTGTCATTCTTCTTTCAAGTCGAGCGGGGCACCGGCTGTGATCACGCCACTGCCATAACACAGGTGCGACTGCGCGTCGTAGATTACCGCAAATTGCCCCGGTGCTATGCCCTGCACGTCGCGCTCACTTTCTATCACCCACTCATTGCCCTGCACGTGTGTGAGCAGTGCCGGGAAGAAAGTGGGCGTGTGTCGGTTTTTGAAGGTGATCTGATGGCTGATATCCGCATCATTCCACGGATTACCGCTGATGAAGTGTATTTCATCAAGGTGAATGGTGCGCCCATATTGCTTGGAGGTGCCATAACCGCCTGAAACATAGATGACGTTGTCGTGCACATTTTTCTTCACCACATACCACGGTCCTCCGCTCAGGCCCAAGCCTTTGCGCTGCCCTATGGTGTGGAACCAATAACCGTTGTGCTCGCCCAGCTTGCGTCCGGTTTCAATCTCAATGATGGGGCCTTTTTTCGTGCCGAGGTGGCGACGAATGAAATCATTGTAATCAATTTGGCCCAAAAAACAGATTCCCTGACTGTCTTTGCGGCGTGCGTTGGGCATGCCGGCTTGGGCGGCTATGCGTCGCACTTCTTCTTTGGGCAAGCGCCCGATGGGGAATATGAGGTGCTGCAGCTGCTCATAGGTGATTTGTGCCAAGAAGTCGGTTTGGTCTTTCACGGCATCGGTGGCAGTGGCCAGATATTTCACACCGTTCACTACATCGGTAGTGGCATAATGGCCGGTGGCGGTCAGGTCGAACTTCTTGCCCCACCGCTGCTCAAAGAAGCCAAACTTAATCATGCGGTTGCACATCATGTCGGGATTGGGTGTGAGGCCGGCTTTGACGGTGCGCAAAGCATAGTCCATGACGTGCTCCCAATACTCTTCATGTAGCGACACCACCTCAAGCGGTAGGCCGTATTTGCGTGCGATGAGCGAGCACATCTCAATGTCTTCTTCGGCCGAGCAGTCGCCCTCGTCATTATCCATGCCGATGCGAATGTAGAACAGTTGCAGGTCATGCCCCTCTTCTTTGAGGCGATGAACCACCACGGCACTATCAACGCCTCCCGATATGAGAACTGCGATTTTCATGCTTTTTCAAGAACTTCGTTTTCTTGCATGTTGTCAATCAGGTAGGCCGATATCACGTAGTCGAGCGAGATCTTGCCCGGGCCTGCCAGCAAGAAATACAAGAAAATGCCAATGAACATGACGGGATAGCCCGGCTGGAAGTAGAACAGCGAGCTGGCCGGAGCTGCCGATGATGTGAAAATAAGCCACTCGGCCACACACATGATAATCATGGGGGGCAGCACGGCAAAGCGTGTGAGAAACCCCAGCATGATGAATGCCGCACACAGCGAGAGCAGCATGAGTCCCGTGCCCATGGACGCGGCAGGCGACAGGCCGCAGAAGCTGACGTCGGTAGGCATCTCACCCAAGTTCATGAACTGGCTGACGCAAACCTGCAAGAACATCACACCCACAAACAGCCGCAGGAACAGCCGCGAGAGGTTGCTGTAGGTGTGTCCGGCACTGAACAAAAATATGTTTTTGAAAAACGATTTCATTGCTTGGTGATTGATGGATTTATTGACCTAACGCTTGCTTGAGTTGCGACACAGTCACGTTTTTCTCAATGATGCGTCGCTCTTTGTCGAGGATATAGCAGCATGGCAAGATGCGCAGGTCGTAGCGATCGGCCACTTGCTCACTGCATAAGTTCACCCAGTTGGTGGGCATTCCGTCGGCCCAGCCTTCTTTATAGGGTTGCAAGGCAATTTGCACGATGGTCACCTTGCCGCTGTCTGCCAGTTGATTCATCACAAGGTCGGTGCTCAGGCGCGTGCGCCCTATGCTGCTATCAATGGAACCATCAGTAAAAAACAGCAGAAAGCCTTCTGATGGAATCTCGGCCAGTGTGGTGCGTTTGCCATCGGCAGTGGTGAGCTGCACGTCGGGCACGGGTTGCCCCTCCGGACAAGAATTGATGCGGCCTATCTGGTTGGCGTAGTAGTTGCGCAGCTCTTTTTTGAGCGCGGTGTTTTCGGCCAACGCCCGCGCAAACTCAACGTACACTTCATCGCTCCAATATTCGGCATTGGGACCATAAAGAGCCTCTTGGGCGACCATGCCAATCAAGGGTAGATTGGTTACATTGACGCGAGCCTTGAACATAAAGTCGCGAATCGACGACATGACAATGCTGCGATGGGCATATCGGAAGAAGTCCACATAGTCGCGAAACGCGCCATCAAACCCCGCCATGTCGGTGATGGGCTTGCTGATGTCGAAGTTGTTCCAAAAATTCTGAACGATATAGTTGCAGCGGCTCTCAAGGGTGGAGCAAGTGTCGGGAGCCATAGGGTATTCAAACAACTTTTTGGGCTGCTCGACTGCAACATCATCCTGAGCATTGATGGCTGAAAATGATGTGAATAAAATAATGGCTGACAACAAAAATTTCTTCATCTTTTTCAAATTCTTAGATTTAACTTGCTAAATTACTGCAAAAAGCACAACCCTACAAAATCCAGCATTATAATTTAATGTTTTTTTTCAGTTGAGTGGCACGACCGTGACCGTCGGCCTTATGTGGCGGGCCCAGAGAGCTGCCTTTTCAGGTTAAACGCATGAGGAAAAACGCCGTGTGCCACCCCAAACCCTGCCAGCATGATGAGGTAGGGATAACTCTCATATCGATAGGAAGAAAAGGCCTCAATAAACAAGTAAACCAAAGTGTTCCCTATGAAAAATATCTGAAACACATCTGCAAAGTACCCTATATCTTTCGGAAAAAGATATGTGGATGAATGCTCATCCACGTTCAAGGTACTTACAGGAAACCTGATTCTTCAGATGAGAAACATCCACATGTGATTGTGGGCTTTCGAGCTTATATGAGTGTTGCAGCTATGCTTTGTCAACGAGAAGTGCCACCGCAAGGGCGCTTATGCCCTCTTCGCGGCCGGTGAAGCCCAGTCGCTCGGTGGTGGTGGCCTTGACAGAAACTTGGGCCACATCGCAGGTCATGACCTGCGCCAGCGTTTGCTGCATGGCCGGGATGTGCGGGTTGAGCTTGGGACGCTCGGCGCAAATGGTGATATCGCAATTACCCAACTCATACCCTTTTTCCCGCACCAGCCGCATGGTTTCTCGCAGCAATAGGCGGCTGTCGATGCCTTTATATTTCGGGTCGGTGTCAGGAAAATGATAACCGATGTCGCGCAGGCTGGCAGCTCCCAGCAGGGCGTCGCACAGCGCGTGAATGGCCACATCGGCATCGCTGTGTCCCAGCAGCCCCATGCTGTGGTCGAGCTTCACCCCGCACAGCCACAAATCGCGTCCGGGCACAAGCCTGTGCACATCATATCCCTGACCTATTCTCATCGGCCAAAGAGGCTCTTAATGCCGTCCATGTCAAATGAAAGTGTGAATCGCAGCGTTTGGTCGAGTGGCGAGTTTTGAGCTGTGGCAATCATATAGGCCGCATCAAGGCGAATCACATTGAGCGAGAAACCGGCACCCAGTCCAAAGTACTGGCGGTCGCCGTTATATTTGCTTTCGTAGTAATAGCCGCCGCGCAAGAAGAACTGCTGGTTGTAGGCATACTCGGCACCCAAAGAATAGGTGATGCGTTTCAGGGGATCATCGCTGAACGAGTCGAACATACCCGAAATCGACGACTTGTCTTTCCAGTCCTGCTCGGCTTGCCCATAGGCTTCGGCATTGGGGGTGCCATCTTCATTCAGATAGTCGTCGGCACGGGGCTTGGCCGGCACCATCAGTTTATTGGCGTCGAGCGAGAGGGTGAGGTTGTGGTAGTCGGCCAACGGGAAGGTAAAGGCCGTGCCCACACGCAGATTGGCCGGCAAGAAAGCCGGATTATTGCCACCGTTATAAGAGATTTTGCTGCCGATGTTGCTCAGGTTAAATCCCAGCGACCACTGGCACTCGTTGCGACCAATCACGGGGAATGTGGTGTAGTAGCCCGAAATGTCGGCGGCAAATGCCGATGCGCCCTTCGACTGGTCATTGTCGTTATAGTCGCCCCCATAACCCAAGTCGCTATAGATGTAGCGCAGAGCCACACCCATCGAGAATTTCTCACTCAATTTGCGCGAGTATCCGAGGTCTATCGCCATTTCAAAGGGATTGATGGTGCCCATCACATCGTTGCCCCCCGAAGTCATTTGAATCTCGCCCAGCGAGAAATAGCGCAACGAGGCACTCACGGCCTGATTGTCGTTGCTGCCAATCTTCATATAGCCGGCCAAGTTGGCCAGATAGATGTCGTTCACAATCTTGCGCAGCCACGGGGTATAACTCAGCGACACGCCGGCCGCGCTATAGGCGAAGGCATATTTCGACGGATTCCAAAACTGAGAGTTGGCATCGGGGTCGGTGGCCGCGCCCAAGTCGCCCATCGAGGCGCCTCGCGCATCGGGTATGATGCTCAGTGAGTTCACACCTGTGGTGATGGGGTTAAACTCGGTGTTCTTAATGTCGTCATCGGCCCATGCCGCCACACTCATAGTGGCCAGCGCGAGCGCCCATATAAATGATAGAAAGCGATTTTTCATTGTCCACGTGATAGTTATAGTGATACACTTTTATAACTTTCTTTCTCACGATTTATTGTGTGACGGGGCAGAAAAGTTCAGATAGTCAAAAATCTGATTTAGGCCGGCAATGGTGTGGGGATGGGTTTGCGCGTCCTCGTCGGCAGTCCAGCCTTTTCCCTTGAGCCACAAGGCCGCACAGCCTATCGACTCGGCGGGCAAAATGTCTTTGCGCAAGCTGTCGCCCACCACCAGCACCTGCTCGGCGGGCAATTCCAGCACATCCACACCCAGCCTGAAGATGGTGGGATTGGGCTTGCGAACGCCCACCACCGCACTCTCAATCACTCCGCGAAAGTAGTGGCGCAGGTCGAAATCTCGCAGCACGCTGTCCACGTTGCCGTAAAAATTGCTCACCAGCACCATGGGATAGTGTGCCGCCAAGCGTTCCAGCACCGGCCGCGCTTCTTCCACGCATTCACGAGCCGCCTCGTAGCAATAGCGAGCTATACCATCGCGGGCATCGGTGCCATGCAGGGCCTCTACGGCCAGCATGCCATTCTGCGCCAAGTAGTCAAGCTCAATCTGCATCTTTTTCACTAGCAAATCAAGGAAGTTGTCGTTGGGCAAAATGTGCCGCACTCGCGCCAGCTCGCGCTCGCCATGCACATAGGCCTCACGAAACTGCTCTTTGCCGATGGGCAGTGCGGCCCCAAAATAGCTCTTATAGCCCAGCCATATCACTTCGCTCCAATGCACACCACGGCTGTCGATGGTGCCGCCATAGTCAAAGATGATGCCTTTAATCTGATTCATGGTCAAAGTTCGTGGGTGAATTTTTTACACATGCGCTCGTGGCGAATAATCATATAGATGAGCATGGCGTTGAGCACAATCAGTTCAAATGCGAAATAGAGCCACGGCATCTGAATGATGACCGAAACAAACATGGCTATGATGCGCGTGTTGAACGAGAGCATGTTGGTGTACTTCATCAGCGGCAGGCTCTGCTGGCGGAAGCGGTCGCGAAACGATTGCGGAATCACGCCATCGGCATAGCGTTCTTTGAGCCGGGCACGCAGCTGCTGCATGCGCGGCGTGGTGGCTTCCTGCTGGCGGGTGTAGTTGCGATAGAACCACAAAGTGAGCTTCTGCATGAAGTTGCCGCGCCAAGTGAGCGAGCGCAGCTGCTCGGTGAGGGCGGTTGTGCTGTCAAGTTCGCTGCCTTCTTCACCCTTCAGGAAATACAGATGAAACTGGCGGTAATAGTCGGCCATGGCAGCCTGCTTGGCGTGACTGAGGCCGGCGGCAATGGCCAGCGTCCAAATCATCCAGTGATGATTGGCAAAAAAATCATAGAGTAACTTGTCGCCAAAAAACAGCTCGCGATACACGATGGCAAAATAGATGGCGATAAACCACAAGTCGCCGCTCAAACCATCAAGGATGCGGCCTATGCGGGAATACTGCTTGGTGAGGCGGGCCAGTTGGCCGTCGGCACTATCATAAGTGTTGGCCCAAATGATGAGGAAAATGCCCACATAGTTGAGCCAAAGCCACGGTTGCGCCCCAAAATACAGCAACACGCCGCCGGCCACCCCCAAAAAGATGGAGGCGATTGTCACCACATTGGGCGTTACGCCCAATCGTGCAAAGAGCTTGGCCCATAAGAATCCCAGCGGCCTGTAGAAATAAAGGTCGATATGTTCTTCGGTGTCCATCGACTTAAGCGATGCCCGATATTCTTCTTTCAGAGTCATTTACGTCAGTTTGCTTTGAAATGATAAGGACAGTTCGGGAAGCCGTCGGCGCACTCTCATGCTTGCGTTCCCGCTTATGGCCTCGTCATGATTTGTGATACTGCTTAACAATCGAGAGAATCGCCTTGGCAATATTGGGTGCAGCCTCAATGCGGCAGGGGGCAAAGCTGGGCCAGTCGTTAAAATCAATGATTTTCACGCTGCCGTCTTGACCCACGATGCAGTCGCCGCCATAAATCACCACATTCAGCTCTTCGGCGGCACGATTGCACATGTCCATGAGCGCTTGCTTGTCAAATTCCAGCCCTTGTGAGCGGCCGTTCACCGCCTCGTGGCCATATTTGCTGTGACCTTCGTCGAAGGGGTAGAACCAATAAAAGAATTGTGAGCCGCGAATGCCATAGAACTTCACAAGGTCGCCCACAAGATGCACGTTGATCACTGCACGCTTAATGCCGCGATAGAAATACTCTTGAAGCACCTCTTGCGCCTCCTCGGCATGGCGGCAATACGACACGTCCTCTTTATGCATGGCGTGAAAATCGCCGCGTTTGATCCAGCAACTCTGGAAACCGGCTTTTTCGATGAGCGGCTTCACATTCTCGTTGGTGTTGACAATCAGGCTGTCGGGGTAGGGAATGCCATTGCCCAGCAAGATGCGTGTCATGCGCTCGCGCGTGCAGTTCTCAATGCCGTAACCCGAATTGATGACCAGCCGGCCCTCATCCTCCAAGCGTTGCAGCCGTGCGATGCTGTCCTGCTGGCGGCACATGGCCAAGATAATATCTTCCTTGATGTCTTTCTCGTTCTCATTAAATTGCTCTTCGCTATACACATTCACGAGGCAGCCGCGCTTGCGCAGTTGCTCGGCAGTGGCGTTGAAGATGGCGGTGTCGTTGCCAATGTGGTTGGGCGAATAAGCTCCGGCCCTCATAATGCCTGCTATGGTGATTTCAGCCATTGTGATATTGTTTATGATGGTTGTTGTATGAATTGCTCGGCGGTAGCGATGTCGGCGGCATGGTCCACATCCACGATTTTCTCGATGGCGTAGGCACGCAGGTTCAGGCCGTTGGCAACCAGTGCCCGCTGAAAGTTGCGCATGCGGCTCACACCTTGCTCAATGCAGCGGTTCAGTGTGGTGAATGCCCGTGATGTCATGGCATAGATGCCACCTGAAACATATTTTGCGTCCTCAAAGGCCTTGTCGCAAAAAGCCGTGATGCGCATGTCTTCGTCCACTTCCACATAGAGTGGCTTTTCGTCGTCGATAAAGGGAGTCACAGCCCACAGGCCGTCGCTTTCCTTATCGTTTTCAAACGCTTGAATGTAGCGTGCGAAATCATCTTCACGAAAGATGGTATCCACTGTGGTAAGGCAGAATTTGCCTTGCGGCAGCACTTGGCTCAGGTGCCAGAAACTGTGCATCGAGCTGGGCGTGGTGCGCACCACAAGATTCAGTGGCACGGGCAGCGTGAGCGAGCGCAAGAATTGCTGCACTTCCGTCATTTGCTCGTTGACGATAATGCTGATGCTCTCGGCATGGCAGCGCAAAAAAATGTTGATGAGGCGCTCTATCATGGGCTGCCCGTCCAAGCGCACGAGGGGCTTGGGCAGCGAAACGCCCTCTTGCGCGAGGCGTGAGCCTTCGCCGGCGGCTATGATGGCATAGTTCATTCTTCTTCGTCTTTTGTCAGGTCGAGCACAACGTTGTCTTTCCCCTTGTCGTGATATTGCTTGCGCAGCGGGTTGGCATTCATCTCATCATGGCGCAGCCGGCTGCGATAAATGTCGATGGCCGCATAGATGGCTTGGCGCATCGATTGCTCGCTGGCCACACCCTTGCCGGCAATGTCATAACCCGTGCCGTGGTCGGGGCTGGTGCGCACATAGGGCAGGCCTGCCGTGTAATTCACGCCCTCGTCCATCGCGAGCGTTTTGAACGGAGCCAACCCTTGGTCGTGATACATGGCCAGCACAGCGTCAAATTGCCGATACTGGCGGTTGCCAAAGAAGCCGTCGGCGGCATAGGGGCCGAAACACAAAATCTTTTCCTGCCCGTAGGCCTGCTCTATGGCCGGAGCGATGACTTGCGCCTCCTCGTGGCCAAGCAGGCCATTCTCGCCGGCATGCGGATTCAGGGCAAGCACGGCGATGCGTGGCTTCACGATGCCAAAGTCGCGGGTCAAGGCCTTGTCGAGCAAGCGAATTTTCTCGAGTACCGACTCTTGGGTGATGGCGGCAGGCACTTGAGCTATGGGCAGGTGGGTGGTGACCAGTGCCACTCGCAGCCCCTCGTGGCAAAGCATCATCATGGCCGGCTCACCCTCGCCCAGACTGGCCTGCAGATAATCGGTGTGGCCGTTGAACTGGAATTCGTTGCTGCGAATGTTCTCTTTATGGATGGGTGCCGTCACCAGCACGTCAATCAGGCCGTGCTTCAAGTCGGCCACGGCAGCTTCAAGAGCCTTGAAGGCGGCATTGCCGGCCTGTTTGCCGGTTTGACCCAATTCTATCTTCACTTCTTCGCCCGAATGCACATCCACCAGATTCACCGCACCGTCTTTGGCCTGTTCAGCACCCAGAATGTTATTTACAGAAAGTGGTTGCATTTCAATCGCCTTGCGATGATAAGCCATCACTTTGGGCGAGCCATATATGATGGGAGTGCACAGTTCCATAAACTGTGGGTCGCTCATCACTTTCAGTATCACCTCAGGGCCAATTCCGTTGGTGTCGCCCTGTGTGATGCCCACACGTATCAGTTTTTCGTTATTCATTTATAATCAATCATTTGTTTTTCACTCTTGCGCTCCTAATTGAGCATAAGACATTATCAATCGGCTAAATTACGAAAAAATATTGACACCACAACAATCCCCCTTGCCTATTGTCCTCACACGGCACTTTATGACAAGTTGAATTCAAGTTTCGCGGCATTTTTGCTCACTCGGCACTTTTTTTATACTTTTGCGTCCATGAATCGCATTCGTCCTCGATTATCTAACGGAATCATCATCACTTTTTTTGCTGTTTTCACGACGGCTCTTCTCCTTTTTGTGTCGCCCGACAGCTATTTGCACGGTTTGTTCGCGCGGTGCGATTCAGCGTGGTTTTTCACTGCCGGGAAAGCGTGGATGAATGGACTTACTCCCTACATCGATTTTGCCGACAGCAAAGGGCCTCTCCTTTGGCTCATCTATGGCATGGGCTACCTCATCAGCCACAGTGACTACACTGGCGTGTTTTGGCTCTCGGTGATTTCCTACACCGCTACGTTCTATTGCCTTTATAGGGCCGCTCTGCTTTTTGTGCCGCGTCGTGCCCACGCCATCGTGAGCGCGTTGCTCATGGCCATTCCGTTTTTTCTGCCACCTTTCCACTACGAGGTCAGGGCCGAGGATTTTGCCAACCTGTATTTTGCCGTGTCGGTATGGGCTTTGGGCCGGTTGTGTTGCGGCCGGCCGGCCGATGGACGCTCAATGCGCCTTGCCGCCTTCGCCTTGGGGGTGTGCACGGGCGCGCTGCTCATGATTAAATACAACCTTGCGGTGGTGCAGCTCTCGCTGGTATTTGCCGCGGCAGTAATCATTATTTGCCACAGCAAGAGGGAGTTTGTGCGCTCGTTTGTGTGCTATCTGGCGGGCGAGGCACTCATGGTGCTGCCCTTTGTGTTCTACTTGATGGTTGTGGGGGCTTTCGACGCTTTCGCTCATGAATATTTTCTCTCGACGGCAAGGCTGGTCAACGGCCTGCAAGTGTCGGCCATGCACAACAGCCTGTGGCACGACATGCTCAACCCCGTGTTTGTCCTCTATGGTGTGGCGTTGTTGCTGGGCATCGTCATAGCCGGCAGATTTCTCAAAAGGTGGGCATGGATTCCCTATTTGGTTTTGGTCGTGTTTTATGCCGTGTTTTGCATAGGCTATTATGCGCGCTATCACTACTGCATGCTCGCCATTCTTTACTTTCCGCTGGCGGTGTACGTGGGCCGCAAAGTTTCCAGCCGTCGCAGTTCTGCTCAGATAGTGGGATTGACGGCGTGTGCGGTGATAGTCGCGAGTTGCGGCCTCAACTATTACTTGATGCGCAAGTCGTTTTGCGCCAGCTTTGACCGGCAGCTTGCCCAAGAATTCTATGCGGCATCGCACCTCGCAGGACAAGTGCCGCACCCCACGTTTGTATATCTCTTTTTTGGTGACTATGGTTATGGCGTGAAGGCGCAGTCGCTGCCGGGGTGCAAGTACTGGGCGTCGCAAAACGGAGCGTCCGGTGAAATGCACCGTGAGCAGATCGATGCCATCACGCGAAATCAACCGGATTTTGTGGTGGTTAAAGAGGAAGTTAATAGCGACAGCATCGCCGGTGTGGAGCAAACGAGCATCAATAAGATTTTGAGTGACAATGGCTATCGTGCCTATCCCTTGCCCGGAATCGGTGATTCGCCGGCTGCCGCACCGAGGCACATCATTCTTTACAGCCGCCATGCGCTGGCCGTTCCCCTTCATGCTGCCGAAGCAACATGGACCGACGTGATTTTGCGCCGAAATCCACTTGACCGAAATGCCAGCAATAAATAAGGTGTTGTCATTTTTTGACAACACCGCAACTTTCCAAATCCGCACCAAGCTATGTTGTCAATAATTGACAACTGCGCCGTCGTTATCGGGGTAAGGTGAGGATGCGCACCTCGGCATTGCTCATTCGGGGTATTTCGCGGGTGAGCTTACCATGATACACGGCCTGAATCGCCTTGTTGATAATGCCATGCCCCATGGCCAGAATGGTTAGCCCGGCATAGTGAGCCTGCACCCAATCAAGGAACTGCCGGCCACGTGCCAGCAGCTTTTCCATTGATTCCACATTATCGGGAAAAGGAAGTCCTTTGAGGTCAGGAATATATCGCCCTGTGAATCCGCCCCAGTCGCGTTCTCGCAGCAAAGGGGTAGTGGTCACCGCCATGCCTCTTGGCCGGGCAATGATGGAGGCCGAGTCTACAGCGCGCTGCAAATCGCTGGCCACAATGGCATGAAAGTGCACACCGGCCAGCGTGGTGCTCAGCGACTCAACCTGCGCCACGCCCTCAGGTGTGAGTTGTCCTTGCCGCTGCCCTTGCATGCGCTGCGCCACGTTGTCCACGGTAAGCCCATGCCGTGCCAAATAAATTGTCGTCACTGCCATCCTGCTGTCAAGAGTTGTGTTTCGTATGGCCGTTGACTGATTATAGTTTTTTTGTCATCAGCCACCATGCATATTTCAGCAAAGATATTTGTCGCTTGATGCGCGAAGGTTGCTTAATGAGCCGATAGGCAAATTCCATGTTGTGGTCGATCCACCATTTGGGTGCACGCTCAACATGACCTACATAAATATCATAGCTGCCGCCAAGTCCTTGATATATCGCAAATGGATGGCGCTTTTGAAGCTCTCGCATGAGTAACTCTTGCTTGGGAGAACCCATGGCTACAAACACCACATCAGGTTTCAGCCGGGCCACCTCATTGATTAGTGCAGACTGTTCTTCTTTTGATTTCAGATAGCCATGATGGTAGCCAAGAATCTTTATTTCTGGAAATTGCAACTGAAGCTTCCGCACCGTTTCTTCGATGACCTCTTGTTTCCCTCCCACTAAATAAAAGGATTTTGTGGATTGGAAACGCTCCACCAGCTCAAGCCACAAGTCACAACCTGCTATCTTAATGGCTTCGTTATAGCCTTTTTGATGCAAAGCGATAGCCACACCGCTACCGTCGCAATAACCGATGTTGTTGTCGGTCAATGAGCGCAAGTCGTCGGTGGCATGAAGCACTTTCTCGGCATTGATGGCAACGAGAATACCTTTGTTCTGTTCAGCGTAGTTAACAATTTGTTCAACTGACGCAAAAGGCAATACCCACAAGCCATTTAGGGAAACAGGTTTTACAAAATTTATCTCAGTCATATCCAATTTAGAAAGAAAAGCTATATGCGCTTTTCAAACTCGATGTTCAATAAAAGAAGTTTGTGCCCTCATTCTCATCGTGAGTGCAAAACTACAAAAATATTTTTATAAGGCAAAAAAACGGGCTGAGAGCGAATAATTTCGGTGAAAAGTGTTTGATAATTACCGATTAAAGTCAAGGGTTACGCTTTTCTCGGTCACGTTGAGCGTAACGGGGCAGCCTTCAATCAAGGGATAATTCACCTGCTCGTCGTGGCTGGTGGGGAAATCGTAGCAAATGGGAATGTCGTTGCGTCCCATGAACTCATGCAACATGTCGCACATGTCGGCATAACCTTTCGAAGGCTCATACTCATCGAAGTGTCCCACGATGATGCCGCGCACATGGTCGATGATGCCGCGCACCTTCAGCTGGTAGAACATGCTGCTCACGCGTGAGATGCTCTCGCTCACATCCTCAAAAAATAGGATGATGTCTTTATCCTTGATAAAATCACGATCCAAGAAATCATAGGGCGCACCGCCGGCAAAGTTGACGAGCACGCTCAGGTTGCCGCCTATGAGCACGCCCTGCGCGTGTCCGGGCACATTCCACTTGTGCCCCTTGACGGTGTGGCGCGGCAATGTGCCGAAAAGCAAGTCGCGCAGCATCACGCTGAGCGAGTCGGTTCCGCCTGTTTTTGCCAAACGGCCACACATGCTGCCGTGAATGCTCATGTGGCCCGCGCACACGAGGCCACTGTGCAGTGCCGTGATGTCGCTGTAACCCACCAGCCACTTGCCGCCATAGCGTTTGAGCGTGTCGAGCGGAATCTCATAGAGCAACTGCGATGCGCCGTAGCCGCCGCGCACACACATGATGGCTTTGATGGTCGTGTCGCGCAATGCCCACAAAAGGTCGTTTTTGCGCTGCTCCACCGTACCGGCCCACAAATGATACTGCTTTTTCGCATTAGGCCCCACCACGGGCACCAGCCCCCAAGACCGCAGGGCTGAGCAGCCGTCGTCGAAATACTTGGACGGGGCCGCGCTCGAAGGCGCTATCACGGCAATTTTATCGCCGGCACGCAAAAATTGCGGAGCTTTACACACGGGCTGCGCCCACAACACATGTGCCGCAACCGCCACCAGCAGAAGACTTAAAAGTTTTTTCATCTTGAATATTTGTTCTGTTTTAGCCAGCAAAGATACAACTTTTGTGCCGTTTTGTTGGCAAATGAGAATATTTTTGTACTTTTGCTAAAATCAAACATCTTATTAAGAATTATTTATCAAAAATTTGTTGCTATGAAGAAACAATTACTCCTTCTCTCGGCCGCTCTGCTGAGCATCAGCGCATGGAGCCAAGCCACCGTCACTCTGCCCTATGAGGCCAACCTGAACAATGCCGATGAAGCGGCACAATGGACGATCGTCGACGCTAACAACGACGGTAAAACATGGACTTATGGCAGCGGTGAATTTGCCTATACATCATTCAACAGCGCCAACGACTATCTGTTTACACCCGCCTTTGCCACTGTGGCAGGCAGCCACGCGCTCACCTACACGGTCAAAGGATATAACGGACGTTACAGCGACGCTTATGAGGTGATACTGGCCAACTCGACCGACGTGGCCAACGCTACTGTGCTGCAAGTGATTGAAACCACCGCTCAAAATGGTGTGGGCGCGGCAATGTATAAAGAGAAAACTGTTGATTTTGAAGTGCCCGCGCGCGGCACCTACTACATTGGCTACCACGACGTGACCACCGACGCTTGGGGACTGTATATCGGTTCGACCAAGATTGTTTCGAATGTGGCCACCGGCCTTCGCAACATTGAAGCTCCTCGCGCAGCCTTCAACCGCTCGTCGCAAGCCATTGAGGTTCCCGGTAAAGCTCGCGTCACTGTGGCCACCCTCGGCGGCATCATCGTGGCCGGCTCAACGGTGGAACAAGCCCTTAGCGTGGCTCATCTTCCCAATGGCGCTTATGTGGCACTGGTGAAGCGTGCCGACGGTGGCGTGGACCGCATTAAGTTCATCAAGTAATTTAGCACATAAAATCACACCGCATGAAGAAAACTTTGTTAACCTCATGCGCCATCGTTGTGGCAATCCTTGCTACCGCGGGATTGCCACAAATGGTGGTACGCAACAAGCAGCAGGCACCCCAAGTGCCACAACCGGAGGTGACGCTTGCGAGCAAAACGCATCGTGCCGCGCCGGCGCACGTCAGGCTCACTGCCGACCAACCGTTGCAAGCCGCGTTCAGCGTGCAAGGAGCCGAATCGCAGAAAGCCGTTTGGCAAGTAAACTTCGACGAAGGTGCCGCGGGCTGGACTTTGGGACGCGATGCCAACGATTACTTTGGCTGGGAACTCAAAAAATCGAGCGGCACCCAAGCCTTTGGCCTCATCGACGAGAACGACGTGCAGTCGCTCTTCATAGAAGGGCCTTATCAAATCTACAGAAGAAGCATTGCCCGCGCCACCGGTCCCGCCATTGACGTGCCTCAAAATGGCGTGCTGCATGCCTACATCGGTTATAGCCAGAACATGAACACCTATGCTGTGCTCTCGATTGAAGCATCGACCGACGGTTTTGAGAACAGTGTGGAATTGTGGAACAGCACTCTTGAAACGGGCGAAACGGCATGGCGATGGCACAAGATTGAGGTGGGCCTCAATGATTACGCCGGCAAGAAAGTGGCTTTTCGCTTCACTTACGGACCGGGCACCAGCGATAATGTGTTCCGCACGGGTGGCTATATGGCCGATTATTACATTGACGGCCTGCAGGTGACCGGTGTGAGCAGTGTGGATCACATTGATGTAGCCACGGGTGAGCCGGTGAACTTTGTGGATCTCTCTACCGGCGATGTGACACAATGGGAATGGCAGTTTGAGGGCGGCACACCCGCAACCTCGACCGAGGCCGCGCCCACCGTCGTCTATAAAAATGATGGAGCCTACAGCGTGAGCCTGACTGTTACCGACGCACAGGGCACGACAAGCAGCGTGACGCGTGAGCGGTTTGTGAACGTGACCGGCACGGCCCCTGTGGCTCGCATCATGCCTCCGGCCACCTTCCGCTACGACGACACCCATCTGCCCATGGTGTGTCCCCTCGTGCCTGTGCAGTATCGTGATGCATCGAGTAGTTTCCCCACTCAGTGGCAATGGAATTTCACCGGCACCACGCCGGCCGCATCCGCACAAGAGAATCCTCTTGTAGCCTATGATTTCATGCACGAGCAAAGCGTGACCCTGCAAGTGGCCAACGAACATGGTTCGAGCAGTGACGCACTGGCGGTATCGGCCGAATATGAAGGTTACATCAGCAATTTGCTCAGCAGCGACTATCCCATCACCCGCAGCCTCGATGGCGAGGGCACCTTCCCGGGCAGCAATCGCATGCGCATTAATGCCTATGCCGAGCGTTTCTCGGCTCCGTCGCGCCCCATCTTGGTGTATGGCGCGCTGGTGTTTTTTGAAACCGCCACGGCCGAGGCTCTTACCGACCAGATAGCCAATGTGGGTGTGCATCTGTGCAAGAGCGAAGACGGCAAACCCGGCAAGCAGCTCGACTCGATGTGGTGGCGCGTGTTTGAGCTGGCCACCAGCACCAGCACCACCCTGCGTGGCACGCTGTTTGAGTTCACTCCGCAAGTGGTGGATGAGGAATTCTTTATTATGGTGGACGGTATTCCGGAGTGGAACGACTCGTGCAATGTGTCGTTTGCCATGGCCAGCCTGCGCGACCACGACAACACGGCTTACATCAAGTTGCGCGACCAGTGGCGACCCGTGACCGGCTTCTTCGACCGCGACAAGAGCCAAACCTCGTTCTACATTATGCCGCTCATCGCGCACTCGGTCATCACATTCTTGCCCACCAGTACACAAGAGGTGCGTGTGCCCGCACAAGGAGGAAGCATAGACCAACAATTATTTGCCCTCTTTGGCTATAATACGCCCGAAGTTGACGCCGACTGGTGTCGCATCACCAGCACGCCCAATGAGCTGACGCTCGACACACTGAAAATAGAGTGTGACGCGCTGCCGGCAGGCACTTCCAGCCGTGTGGCCACCATTACCGTGACCGACCGCATCAATGCCTCGACGGCCACGCTGCGCATCGTGCAGAGTGCCGGTCTTGCGGGCGACGTGAATGGCGATGGTGAGGTGGATGTGAACGATGTGAACATTCTCATCAACATCATTTTGGGCACCGATGACGCTGAAAAATATGATGGCCGTGCCGACGTGAACGGTAGTGGCGGCATCGATGTGAGTGACGTAAATGCTCTGCTCAACATTATCTTGGGCAAGGCCGACAATTAGCACGCATCACGACTTCTGAAAGATGTCGTGAAGACAGAAAAAGAGGGTGTGCCAAAAAAAGCTTTTGACACACCCTCTTTAATAAATAATAGGTTAAAGGTGTTTTATTGTGAGCCGCGTGAGGCCAGCTTCACTTGCCGAGGACGAGGTTGATGAGCGTGTTCACATCGTTCACATCCACCTCACCGTTGCCGTCCACGTTGGCGCGTCCGCCATAGTTGCTGGCCTCGTTTTTGCCAAGTACGATATTAATAATGGTGTTCACGTCGTTCACATCCACCTCACCATCGCCGGTCACGTCGCCCACTTTAGGCTTGTTGCCGCTTGTGTTTTTCACTTGGAACGGCAATTTGAAGGCCGACAGGAAGATGGCCCACTCGCGCGTTTCGATGGAAGCGTCACTATTGATGGGTTTAAGCAAGAATGTGCCCACGCTGCGTCCGCGCGACATCGTGTAGATTACATCGCCTTGCGCGATGAATTCTTGCGAGGTGGACTGGCCGCCGCTACTGATGAGGCTGCAAAAGTCGGTGCTCTCAAGCGTCATGGCATCATGCTCCACCAGAATCACGCCATAGCTCTCATAGGTGGACATATTGGCCGCAAAGGTGTAGCCATAGGTATAGAATTTTGTGCCTTCTTCGTTCTCAAAGCCGCCGAAGTAGCCGGTGATGCCATTAAGTGACTCCACGACACCGCTCTTGCTGAAGGTGGCGTTTAGCCATTGGCCTGTGGCGGCATCGCACTTAATCACATAGCCCTCCCGCATGTTTCCTGTGACAGTGGCAATCGTTTGTGAGCTGTCGGCACTGCTCAGCATGCCATTGCCCATGCCTGTGAGCCACATCACGTCGCCCACCACGTTCACATGGTTGTTTTGCCACACACAATCACGACCTTGCACTTTGTCGCCCTTGAAAAGCTGCACCCATTTGACGTTGAGCTCGGTGTCGATGCGAGCCGTCAGCATGCTGGATTGACGATTGGTGAGAGTGATGTCGAGGCCTCCCAAATGGATGACACTTTCCTCGTCCGTGGCACCTTTAACCATACCGTTCAAGACGAAGTCGTCGCCCGCCTTTGCCAATACGAAAGAACTTTCGCAATAGGCCGTGCCGGTGGTGGTGAGCATGCGCACGAGTTGGCCTTGGGCATTGAATTTTGCGACAAACATATCGCCCCTCGATGTTTGCGAGTCGCCGTCCCATCCCTCGGTGTTGTGCGGAGTGAGGGTGATCGCAGTGCCATCGGCCTGCGTCAGAGTGATGGGATTTACATAGCGCCCCGACACATAGAAGTTACCCTCGCTGTCGCCTTCCATGCCGCTGATGTAGAAAGCTATGCTGGTGAAATCGGCATTGCCGGACTTGGCGTTGGGTTGTGGTGCGTGGCTCACTTCGAGCAGGCGAGTCCACTCGATGGCGCCATTGGCACTCACCTTCATGAGCAGACCTTGAACCCACCGCTTGTCGTCTTGGTCGTTGAGCTTCCAGTCGATGACCGTTTCGTGGCCGGTGGCATCAATGAAGCGCAGCGGCTCGGTGCGCATGTTGTCGGTGTGACGAACGGCCACCGACACATACACGCCTCCATCGGGAGCAGGAACCACACCGCCATTGTTCGACATGGCTTCGCCGCTGGTGGAGTAGACCGTCCACTTGAATGAGCCGTCGAGGCCGGTCTTGAGCAAGTTGAAGTTGTTGTTGTAGGAGGCTCCCTCGTAGGGTGCTCCCTCGGCCACTTTCACACCATCGTAGTAGATTGACTTGGTGGGGTCGGAATATTCTTTTGGAAAGCCCGAATTTCCGGAACCGATGGTGCTGCCGGTGGTGGACAGGTAATACAAGCTGCCGTCGGCCACGGTCATGGTGATGCCCATGTCGGGGGGAGCCGCATCAAGGAGTTTGCACCACTGGGTGGTGGTGCTGCTCACGCTTTGTGCCTGCGCGATGATGGCTGCGAGGCCAAGAAGTGACAAAATGATGGTCTTTTTCATCATGAAAATGTTTTTTCTGCGTTTTGAGGTCGCAAAGGTACTGAAAAATGGCCGGTTGGCCAAATGTTGCGCCCGTCCGATGGACTATGGGTACAACGGAATGATGAGGCGGCAAGTGATGTTGCGCCCCGGATTGTAGATACCCTGATGCCCTGTGACCACATTGACGTCGGTGTACTTCAGCCGGCTCAAATGGCTTTGGTAGGCTTTGTTGAGCAGGTTGTCGGCCACAAGGTAGACTTCGGCCACCTTGCGTTTGCCGTGGTGAATCCCCGTGCCGCAAGCAAGATTGAGCAGCGCGTAGGCCGGCGTGGACGTTTCGGTGGCATCGGCACGGTAATAGTGGTGCTGGGCGAAATTGCACTCCACTCCGACCGACACGTAAGTTTCCTTTAATGAGGCAATTTTATGGGCAATGTCGTAACGCAACGTGGAGTTCCAACGAGGTGCCGGAGTGAAAGGCAGATACTTGGTGTCGCGCGGCTGGTGAAGCTGCACGGCATTCACCATGCTCAAAGTGTTCTCAAAGTGAACGTTGGTGACGGGATGCAGGTCTACGCCGGCTTCAAAACCTATGAGCCGGGCTTCACCCTGACGATATTGGTAGGTGAGATAACCTTCTTCCATCACGAGAGGAATGCGGGCGGCAAAAACGTAGTGGTTGATCCGGTTGGCAAACAATGCCAGCTGAGCCGAAATGAATTTGGATGAAAAATCCACCCCCAAGTCGGCCTGAAGACTATATTCGGCTTTGAGCTGCTGATTGCCCAGCTCATAGCGCACCGTGCCCTCGTGCACGCCGTTGGAGGCCAGCTCGCTCACGTTGGGCGCGCGAAATCCGCGAGCCACATTCAGGCGAATGTTGGTGGTGGGCGACACGTTCCACACGGCTCCCAAACCTGCCGTCACGGCGTTGAAGTTACGGGCGAAGTCGTTGAAGCGCATGTCCCCGTCGTCCATCAGGGCTTCGCTGTGCAAGCGCCTGTGGTCGAAACGCAGTCCACCATTGACCGTCACATTGCCCATCAGCTTGCTCACGGCGGCATAAAGGCCCACATCGTTAAGACGATAGGCGGGAATGAGAAATTCTTCGCCCTCATTGCACGAACGCTGCCACATGCCGCCCAAACCGGCGGTAACTTTCCAATCGCCGGGCAGGTTGTCTGTGAGGTAACGAATGTCGTAGGTGAGGGTGTGTAGCTTGAAGTACAGGCCATATTCATGAGCCGACTCTTCATATTCTTGCCGGCGGTTTTGCTGATATCCCACAGTGGTTTTGAGTGAGCCAAGCCCGAGCTGCCAAGTGTTGTCGAGCACAGCTTTGTAATGCTTCACTCGCTGGAAGGGCAGCGTCTTGCTATAGGAGGTGTGGTGTGGCGTGCTCCACTCCAGCTGCCCGGTGGTGGCATCACGTTCGCCCTCGGCAATGCTGGGCGTGAGGTGCAAGGCACTCAACGTGAGGTGGGTGGTAACCGACTGTGAGTGGTGTCCCAGCATGAGGCGGCCGGCTTGTTCGTGAAATTGAGTGCCCGGAACATAACCGTCGTGTGGCGCGCGGTAGGCATGCGCCATTTTGCCGCTATAACGGGCATCCCACACAAAACCATGCTGATTGCCCGCACCATTGAGCGAATAATCCCACAGACCGCTGTTGCTCTGATAGGCGGTGCTGACCTGGCCGCGAACTTCTCCCTCGGCCGGAATGGGATTGCTGTGCATGATCAGCACGCCGGCCATCGCGTCCGAGCCATAAAGCAGGCTGGTGGGGCCTTTGATGACTTCGACCGAGCCAACATTGTGGGCATCAATTTCAATGCCGTGTTCATCGCCCCATTGCTGGCCTTCCTGCCTCACTCCGTCGGCCACCACCACAATGCGATTGTAGCCCAGCCCGCGAATGATGGGTTTTGAAATGCCGCTGCCGGTGGTGATTTGGCTCACGCCCGGCAAATGCGCCACGGCATCAATCAGGTTGGGAGCCGAGCTGGCTTTCAAGTCGCGAGCCGTCACAAAAGAGATGGGTGAAGTGGAGTTTTTGAGTTTGGTTTCGCCTGTGAGGCCGGTAACGACCAGCTCATTGAGCCGCACATGGTTCATATAATGGTCGGCAGTGTCGGCCACGCTTTGTGTTCTCGCCGGCAAAGCGCAAAGCCATAGCGAGAGCACAATGAAATATAGTTGTTTCATTGATAACTGATTTTAATTGTGAATAGAATGTGTTTGGGTTAAGTTTTTTCGCAATCAAATCAGCTTTGAGGCGGGCCGCGCGTGGCGATGGCATGCAGATGGCAAGAGCTGCCGCTTGCATGATAAGGTGTGTATAAAGATAAAATTTGTGGAGCGCATGCAGCGAGCTTAAAGCCCTCGGCGGCCACATATTGGTTGCCGGCGAAACTGCACAGCACACAGTCGTCAAGATGAACCTGCAAAGTGGTGATGTGGCCCGAATGGCAGGTGTGGGTCACGCAGTCGTTGCAATGCACGTTTGTGACCTCGACTATGGGGTGAACGTGCAGTGCCGACAGACCTATCATCGGCACAAATACCGACAACAGAACCCATGCGGCTATTTTTTCGAGTCTAACCATTTTCTTCTCTCTGACGGCACAAAGTTACGGAAAAAAACGAGAGCAGGACAAAATGAATCCATTCATTTTTAATGCCGAACGCAAGTGTAACTTCGTGACTTTTGCCGCAACGTTGCGGCAATTTTTGGCTGCGTGCGACTGAAGTGTCTAAAAAAGGCTCGCCGCACGAGCGAGCCTTTTTATCTTCTGATTAATGGATGCCCTTGGGATTTAGCGCACCACCACTTTCTTGCCACCGGCGATGTAGAGGCCTGCGGGCAGACCGGCCACGCTGGTGTCGCCGGTTTTCACAAGACGTCCGTCGATGGTGTAGACGTTGTTGTTCACGCGTTTCACATCGGCATTGATGGTTGTGATGGCGGTGGCGTTGTCCACGGTCACCTTCACATGGGCTTTCACATTAGAGTTGCTGGCCGAAGTGGCTGTGATGATGGCCACATTCTCACCGGCATTAACCTTGCGGATGCGTGCGGGAGCGGCTTGCGAGTCGGCAGCGGTCACCACGCCGTTTTCGTCCACAGTGGCCACGCTCTCGTCGCTCGACGACCAAATCACGCGACTGTTCACTGTGTTTTCTGGCAGCAGAGTGGCTATCAAGCTCAGCGTTTGGCCTTTGCCTATGGTGGCTTCCTCATAGTTGAGGGTCAGGCTTTGCACGGCACCCACCGGCAGCTGGAAGGCCGACAGACGACCCAAGAAGGCCGAACTGGTGAACGACAGGTCGCTGTTGGTATAGGTGGCCGTCTTGTTTCCATTGGGCAGGCGATCATAGATGTAGAGCTTGTTGCCAATGGGCTGAATGCCATAGCCGTCGGCAGTCTTGTCGATGAGTACCACACCGTCGGCGGGAGTGGTGGTAAAGGCTTCTGGGTCAATCTTGTGGATGGCTGTACCCATGTGCACGTTGCCCAAACTGGCCATCGGGTTCATCGAACCCAGACCGCGTTCCACGGCATAGAGATAACCGTCAGTACCCTCGAACGCGCCGAAGAAACCATGTTGTCCATCTTTGTAGGTCAGGCAGTTGACAGCCTCGCCGGTAGCGGCGTTCACTTGCACCATCCACGGGTCGCGTACGTTAACGGTAGCAAATGTCTTGTCACCAATGGCCATGCCCATCTTGGCTGTTCCCATCAGGTACAGCTTGTTGTCGATCACGCTTAGGGTGGGCATTTGCAAGGCACTGCCGCTCATGGTGCTCTGGTAGAGTTGGAACCAGTTCACGTTCAGGTCGGTATCAAACTTAGCCGCGAACAGACTGTTGTAGGCGTTGGTCGGGGTCACGCTCTTGCCGTCCAGCGTGATTTCGGTGTTGGCCTTACCCTCAATCAAGCCAAAGAGATAGAGGTCGTTGCCCACGACTTTCAGGGTGCGTGCATTTTCGCCGGTGGCCTCGCCGCCGGTGACAAGGTGCTTGACATAGTTACCCTCACTGTCGAGCTTGATGATATACATATTACCAGCCGGCTTCTGCGAATCGCCGATCCAGTCGCTGACGTTGTGCGGCGTGATGGTTACATCGCCAATGGTAATGTCGGCCACCATGCGGCCGGCCACATAGATGTTGCCTGCGTTATCCACCTCCAAGCCGTAGGCATAGATGCCCTGGCCTATGTTGGTCGTTCCCTGAGTCCAACCGGCGTAGATGGTCTTGTCGGCCACGGCGTTGATGGTGAACTGTTTGAGCCACTCAATTTTGCCATTGGCGTCAATCTTGATGACGGCCGATTCGTAGTGGCGAGCACCATTGAGTTCCATGGGCATGGCATATTCTGTACCCTGTGCATCCACGATGACAACGCCGTTGTCGGTGTAGCCCTCGCTGGGACGCATGTTGATATAGGTCACCGCGCCGCCGTCGGGCGTGCCCACGATGCAGGCACCCTCACTATTGTCAATCTCGCCATACTTTGACATGATTTTCCATGCCAGAGTGCCGTCGGGGTTGACCTTGGTGATGCACAAGTCCAAATTGTTTGAATTGCCTCCGTATGGAGTTCCCGTACCCAAGATGTCATCGCCAAATAAGAGGTTTTCGGTCGCGGCCTTAGAACCCACATTACCCAAAGTGAGCAGTGAGCCGTCGGCGGCTTGTGCCAGTCCGTAGCCTGCGCTGGTGGGAGAGGTGCCCACAATGTTGCTGTTTTTGAACACTTTGCCCCAAAGTGTTTGGGTGTCGCTTAATGACTGTGCGCTTACCAGCATCGATGCCGATGCTGCCACGGCAGCCATC
>JAFVCX010000138.1 GCA_017478855.1 Muribaculaceae bacterium
CGACCGCGTGAAAGGCGACCAAATGGGCATGCTGGCCACGGTCATCAACTCGCTGGCGCTCTCAAGCGCGCTCGACGCTGTGGGGCAGCCCTCGCAAGTGCTCACCGCCATAGGCATGGTGCCCATTGGCGAGCAATACACCAAGTGGCGAGCCATCGAGGCCATGCGGCAAGGCAAAGTGGTGATCATGTCGTGTGGAACGGGCAATCCGTTCTTCACCACCGACACCGGCTCGGCCCTGCGCGGCAGTGTGGTGGAGGCCGACGGGATGCTCAAAGGCACTCGCGTGGCCGGTATCTACACCGCCGACCCCGAAAAAGACCCGACGGCCACCAAGTTCGACCGCATCAGCTATGACGAAGTGTACCGGCGCAACCTCAAGGTGATGGATATGACCGCCACCATCATGTGCAAAGAAAACGGCCTGCCCAGTCATGTGTTTAACATGGACGTGCCCGGCAACCTGCGCAAAGTAGTGTCGGGCGAGCCTATCGGCACGGTTGTGTATCAAGAATAAACGAGCCGCATTGCCGATGCTGCCACGTTCACAGAGCCATACGTCGTTATGAGAGTCACTTTTGTTACGCCTCCGGTGCTGCAAGGTCGCCGGCCGGCCGAGCGCACGGCCGGCTGCACGCATGTGGTGTATCAGGCTCCCAACACCTATGAGCTGACCGTGGCGGCGGTGCTCGAAGAGGCCGGACACGAGGTGCGTTGCCGCGATTTTGTGTACGACGGCCTGCGTGCCGCCGACTTCGAGCGTTGGCTGGCTGCCGACGACAGCGAGGTCTACCTCATTTGGGCCGTCAACCTCTCGATAGGCAACGATTTGGAGGCCGTGAAAATCATTTTGCGGCTCCGCCCCCAAGCCCGGACGGTCTTGATGGGGCCGGGTCCCACGCATTTCACCGAGCTGTGCCTCATCGACGACCGCATCAGCGTGGTGCGCGGCGAGCCAGAACTGACCGTGGCGGCGTTGCTGGCGGCTTTTCAGGCGGGAGCCGGTGCGCAAGACGTGGCCGGCGTGTCGTGGCTTTGCGATGGCAAACCGACGCACAATGCCGCCCGCCCGCTGGTGACCGACCTCGACGCGCTGCCCTTGCCCGCACGGCATTTCATCGCCGGCCGCAGCTATCACAACCCCAAGCTCAAGAGCGACCACTACACCACGGCCTTCACCTCGCGCAACTGCCCTTATCGGTGCATCTATTGCGTGCCCAGCTCGCTCACCTTTGCGCGTGAGATAGAATATCGCCGCCAGCATGGGCGCAAGCCGCCGGTGGCCAAGCGGTCGGTCGAGAGCGTAGACCGCGAGATGGCGCAGATTCGCGCCATGGGCTACGACGCTGTGGGCTTTATGGACGACAATTTCATTTGGGACGAGGAGCGCACGCTGGCCTTGTGCGAAGTGATGAGCCGCCACGGCCTGATGTGGGGCTGCCAAGCCCGGGTGGACGCCATCACCCGCCCCATCGCGCAAGCACTGGCCCGGAGCGGATGCCGCTATGTGGACTTGGGCGTGGAGTCGTTCAACGACGAAATCTTGGCCTACATCAAAAAAGGGGTCACCAGCCGCCAAATCTATGATGCCATCGCGCTGCTCAAGCAATATGGCGTGCCTGTGAAGCTCAACATCCTTATCGGGTGCAGCCCCCTCGAAACGCCCCACACCATTCGCCACACGCTGCGCGAAGCGAAACGCCTGCGCGTGAGCCAAGTGATGTTCAACATCGTGTCGCCCTTCCCCGGCACCGAGTATTACGACCTGTGCAGGCGCAACGGCTGGATCAGCACCGGCGACTATGTGCCCACCGATGTGCAGCGTCACTCCATCCTGAACTTGCCCCACCTCACAGCACGACAAATGGAGCGGGCCCTGTTTCGCAGCAACCTCAGTTATTTTCTTTCGCCCGGCTGGGTCGTGCGCCAGCTGCGGCAATTCACCAGCTGGGCGCAGTTTGGCCATGCCCTGCGAGCCTTGCGCCTGAAACTTTTTGGATAAGACAAAAAAAGACACGTTATATGATGCTTCCCACTGAAAATGCTCCCGAATTATCGGTCATCATCCTGACCCACAACCGCTACGACGACACGCGCCGCTGCCTCGTCTCGCTGCAACCCCTTGTGAGCGAAATGGCCGTGCAGGTGGTGGTGGTCGACAACGGCTCCACCGACGGCACGCCCGCCCGATTGGCCGCTGACTTCCCCAGCGTCACCCTCATCACCAACGCCGAGAACCGCGGCGTGGCCGCGGGCCGCAATCAGGGCTTGGCCGTGGCCACCGCGCAGCGCATCTTGATTCTCGACAACGACACCGTGGTCAACAAAACGGCCCTCTTGGGCATGATGCGTTACCTCGACACCCACCCCGAGGTGGGGCTGTGCGGATGCTGCATGACCGACGCGCAGGGCAACGTGCAGCGCAGCTTCCGCCCCTTCCCCGGCCTCAAAGGAAAGCTGCTCAGCGTGGTGGGCCTGCGCATGGCCCGCGAGGCGTTTCACTTCGATGCCGAGGGGGTCATCGAGCCGTTCTATGTGATAGGCGCTTGCCAAATGATGCGCCGCGAGGCCGTGAGGCAAGTAGGGCCGCTCGACGAAGCCATCTTCTATGGGCCCGAGGACGCCGACTATTGCCACCGCTTGCGGCTCGCCGGCTGGCAGGTGAAGTATTTGCCCCAATTTTCCATCATCCACACCTACTATCGTCACACGGCACACAAGCCTTTGTCGCGCTTGGGTGTGAAGCACATCAAAGGCCTGCTGCACCTCTATAAAAAATACCATCGCATTTCCTGAAAATTTTTTCCCGAAAAATTTTCTGATTTTTTGGGGCGAAAAGATTGCTTTTGGCCAAAAAATGCATTACATTTGCAGTGCAATTACAAGAAAAACAGTCGCGACAAAAATTTAATCAACCATTTAAAAACACAAACAACTATGATTGCAACTTTTAAGAACGATTTTGATGTGGCGGCCGCCTCTGAAGAAATGTCAGGAGGCTCCACTATTATCTTGGAGGGCAACGTGACCAACCTCACGATGCCGCTTGACAGCACGCTTGTGTTTCGAGGCGGTGTCGTTACGGGCACGCTGGTGGGCAACAACACAACCCTTGTTGCTCCGCCGGTCAGAATCTTTGGTGATGCCGCCACAGTGCAGGGTACTTTCACCAACGTGTGTGCCTATCCCGTGATAAAGACACCCAGTGGCTGGATGGTGCAGCACCTGACGGCTTCGCTTGC
>JAFVCX010000139.1 GCA_017478855.1 Muribaculaceae bacterium
AAATAAAATTGGATTATGGAAAGAATTAATGCAGTAGGCCGTCGTAAAGCAGCTATCGCTCGCGTGTATTTTAGCGAAGGCAGTGGCCAAATCACTATCAACAAACGCACACTGGATGAGTACTTCCCCAATCCAATTCTGCAATACATCGTTAAGCAACCGCTTAACACACTTGAGGCAGTAGAGAAGTACGACATCACCGTCAACCTCATTGGCGGCGGTTACAAAGGACAAGCCGAGGCTCTGCGTCTAGCCATTGCCCGCGCATTGGTCAAGATCAACCCCGAAGACAAGAGTGCGCTGCGCCGCGAGGGCTTCATGACCCGCGACCCGCGTGCAGTCGAGCGCAAGAAACCCGGCCAGCCCAAAGCTCGCAAGCGCTTCCAGTTCAGCAAGCGTTAAGATTGTTCACCTATATTATATATACGGTCACATCTTTTTATGCTTGCTCGCCATGTGCCACAATTCTTGCAAAGAAACATGGGCACATACATTGAGTTTAGTATCCAAATCGCATGGACTCACACTGAAGAACTGCGGTGGCTACCATGTGATTGATTAAGTAGAACGTAAACAACAAAAAACAATTACAACAATGCAAATTCCCAGTTTTGACCAATTATTGGAGGCTACTTGCCACTTCGGTCACCTCAAACGCAAATGGAACCCTGCTATGGCTCCCTACATCTTCATGGAGCGTAACGGTATCCACATCATCGACTTATATAAAACCCAAGCTAAGCTTGAAGACGCAGCAAACGCGCTGAAAAACATCGCCAAAAGCGGTAAGAAAGTGCTCTTTGTCGCCACTAAAAAGCAAGCCAAGCAGGTGGTTGCCGACCGTGCACAATCGGTTGGTATGCCCTATGTGATTGAGCGTTGGCCCGGTGGTATGCTCACCAACTTCCCCACCATTCGCAAAGCTGTGAAAAAAATGGCCGCCATCGACAAGATGACCAAAGACGGTACTTTTGACAACATGTCGAAGCGTGAAAGACTGCAAATCACTCGTCAGCGTGCCAAGCTCGAAAAGAACTTGGGTTCTATCGCCGATTTGAACCGTCTTCCCAGTGCTCTCTTTGTGGTCGACGTGCTGAAAGAGCACATCGCTGTGGCAGAGGCCAACCGCTTGGGCATCCCCGTGTTTGGTATCGTTGATACCAACAGTGACCCCGACACCGTGGACTTCGTGATCCCCGCAAATGATGACGCTTCGAAGTCAATCGACATCATCATGGCTACCATGTGCGAAGCCATCAATGAGGGCCTTGAGGAGCGCAAAGTCGAGAACATCGACACACAGGCAGCCGATGGCAGTGAAGCAGAAGAGGCTCCCAAACCTCGTCGCCGCGAGCGTGTGCGTCGTCGCGTGGCCGAAGATGCCCCCGCAGCAACCGAGGAAGCTCCTGCTGCCGCACCTGCCGAAGAAGCACCCGCAGCTGAATAATAATTAAACTTAGAGAATTCCAAACGCATTATTTCAATATTACTATGGCAGTAACAATTAATGACATCAAGAAATTGCGCGACATGACGGGTGCAGGTCTGAGCGACTGCAAGAAAGCCCTCATTGAAAGCGACAACGATATTGAGAAAGCTAAAGAACTTATCCGCAAGCGCGGACAGGCTATCGCAGCCAAGCGCGAAGATCGCGACGCCGCACAAGGTATCGCCATTGGTCGCTCGGTAGGCAATTTTGCCGCTATCGTAGCTCTCAAATGCGAAACTGACTTCGTAGCTAAGAATGAGAAGTTTGTCACACTGGCCAACGCCATCCTCAACGCCGCTATCGACAACCGCGTGAAGAGCACCGAGGAACTCAACGCGCTCACTATCGACGGCAAGGTGCTTCCCGAAGCCATCACTGCTTTGAGCGGCATCACCGGCGAGAAGATGGAACTTGGCGCCTACGAGTGGCTTGAGGCTCCCTCTACGGTGGTCTACAACCACTTCAACGGCATGCTTTCGGCAGCTGTAGCTTTTAATCTGGAAAACGTTGACCCCGATGTGGCAAAAGCTATCGCCATGCAGGTGGCATCGATGAATCCCATGCAAGCCACTCGCGAGCAAATCTCGAAAGAGGTGGTGGACGAAGAGTTGCGCGTAGCCATCGACAAGACCCGCACCGAACAAGTAAAGAAGGCTGTGGAGAACGCCCTCAAGAAAGCTGGTTACAATCCCTACTATTGCGCCACCGAAGAACACCAACAAGAGGCTGTGCGCAAGGGCTACATGACCGAAGAGCAAGTGGAGGCCGCCAAGAAACTCATGGCTGAAACCGCCGCACAGAAAGAGGCCAACATGCCCGAGCAAATGATCCAAAACATTGCACAAGGTCGCCTCAACAAATTCTATCAGGAGAATGTGCTTATGGAGCAAGTCTATGAGGCCAGCGACAACAAGGAAACTGTGGCACAGTTCCTCGCCGCCAGCAACAAAGACCTGAAGGCCATCGACCTGAAGCGTGTCAACCTCAACGTTGACTGATTTTGAAAAGAATTTAACTCTTTACAATATTGAGGGCGTGTCTGTTTTTGACACGCCCTCATTTTTTGCCAGCAGGGAAAACAGATGCTTAAAAACTAAAATTTCATTTATCTGGGATCTAAAAATAATCCCGCCCCGCCTACGATGCTTCGCAATGTTGCATCATCTAATGCTGTGCAAACACGAAGATAATAATCATATCCAAACTCAATTTTTAGTTGATGTTTCTTATTGACGAGGACCGCATAAATGTATTCTCTTAAATTCAAGCGAATGATTTGGTCAATCTCTTGTAGGCCTATTCTTTTGTTCTCTTGTAATTTTGGTAACGACTTTAGTAACGGCGCGTCTGAATTATAATTTTTGGAAGATTTTATTTGCTCTTCAACTAAATTTCTATCAGCTTCCAAATATTGAATCGACATATATTTACATCCCGTGGCACACAAAATTGACAATACTGCATCAAGGTATTGCTGCTCAACTTTCAGGTAATCCTCAAGCGCGAACATTATTCCATGATAGCATTTACCCACATCGCTCATACTGGTCCATTCGTCTACCGTATAGATGCCATCAGCATAATTACTGGGGTTATATTTTGCGATTTCATGCCAATTCATATGAGTGACGCGTTCGTTAATCCAATCATATTAACAGGGAAGATCAGTGTCGCAAATTTACGAAATAATTGTCTTTTAGACTCGTCATCACCTCATAATTTTGCGATTTATTCTCGCAACGTTTATGGAACTTCTTTCAATGATTTCGCACCAAGATTTATCAACGAGCCGCAATACAAAAACGGTTTCATATTCTTCACAAAACGGCATATTTTCATTATCTTTGCGCTATGAAATATTTTAAATCACACTCTCTTATCATGTTGGCCGCCGCTATGTTGGCACCCAGCGGCATCATGCAGGCTCAGGAAGTGGGCAGCTGCAACTGTTTTTGCGTGATTGCAGGACGCAATACCACCATTGATGGCAGCGTGCTTATGGCTCATAACGAAGATGATAGCGGTGAAATGATGCTCAACATGTATGTCGTGCCACGAGCCGAGCAGCGAAACAAATATTTGTGGGCCGAGTTTCCGGGAACGAGCGATTGCGACCATTTTTTGAATGAATGGGGGGTGGCCATTGCCAGCGACGGATGCCCTTCTCGAGAAGACCGCGACGACCTCACCGATGGTGGTGTGCTGTATGAAACTCGCCTCACTGTGGCCCAGCAAGCACGCACGGCACGCGAAGCTGTGAAAATTATTGGCCATTTAGTTGAAACTCGAGGTTACAAAGCCAGTGGACGCACCTATGTGATTGCCGACACGCACGAGGGATGGATTTGTTCGGTGGTGCGCGGCAGGCATTGGGTGGCCAAGCGCATTGCCGATGACGAGGTGATGGTTTTGCCCAACAACTACATCATTGATGAGGTGAATCTGGCCGACACACTTAACTATTATGGAGCCAGCGACATCGTTTCCTATGCCCAGCAGTGTGGCTGGTATAGCCCTGAAACCGATGGTCGGTTTTCTTTCAAAAAGGCTTATTGCGACCCAAAATATTACACCTATGAGCACAATGTCATCCGTCAATTATGCGCCCAGCAATATCTCACAGGCAAGACCCTTGAGCCTGACCCCAACACTTTTCCGTTTGCAGTAAAGCCCAATCGAAAAATTGGCATTGCCGATCTCATTCAAATCATGCAATGTCACGGCGAAAATTCCGAGCACAAATTCGTCTACAAGCGTGAGCGCCCGTGGAATCACCCTGTGGGCATCTGTACCGACGTGACTGTGCTCAGTGCCATCTTCCAGCTACGAGCCAATATGCCTCGCGAAGTGGGATGTGTAATGTGGGTGTGTGCCGGCCGGCCTTGCACCGAGCCTTACCATCCGTGGTACTTGGGCATCACAGAGTCACCATCATGCTGGCATCGCTACAATACTGCCGAAGAGGCTATCGGGCGGCATTTTTCCGACGTAGAAAACAAGCGAATCAACTATCCCGATGCCATCTATTGGCAATCGGTAGATCGTTGGGCCAACTATGCCACCGATTGGTATAACCGCATTGATAGCGTGCAGCAACGTCGCGACAGTTTGCAGAACCAATTATTTGAGCGTCATGCTAAATTTGAGAAAATATTAAAACGTTTCTTCAACCCTAACACACAGGAGGCGAAGCATCGCGACGCTCTTGAAAACTTGCTCAATGCATATATTGCCGGACAATACAGGGGAAAAACTAATGTAGTTCCTGACGAGTCATTACCACCCGGACACATACGGGTGAGCTGTGATTGAGCTTCGGTCACAAATGGGCGGTTATTGCAATAAATTTTGTATGATTGAAAATAAACCGCTAAATTTGCTCAATAAATAATCCGGAGAGTTTCCATCAATATAAACCAAATATCTATGAAATTTGTAAAAGCAACACTTATGTTAGCAACTGTAGCTACGCTCACAACGAGCTGCGGACAGCAGTCGGGTTCGAAACTCATTGAGAAACCCAACGTAACGGTTGAGAACAAACAGTTCACGCCTGAGCTGCTCAATGCGCTGGGGCGTGTGTCCGACCCGCAAGTGTCGCCCGACGGCACCAAGATCCTTTATGGTATCACCTATCAAGACGTGGAGCAAAACAAAGGCAACCGCGAGCTGTGGGTGATGGATGCCAACGGCGAAAACGCCCAACAACTCACTCGCACGGTCAACAGCGAATCGAATGCCGTGTGGATGGACGGTGGCAACAAAATTGCATTCGTATATAAAGATGATAAAGAAGGCGCTGTGCCTCAAATGTGGGTGATGAATGCCGATGGGTCGGGGCGCAAATGCGTGAGCGACATGGAAAACGGAGTTGAGGGATTTGTTCTCTCACCCGACGAGAGCAAAGTGGTGCTCATTTCCACAGTCAAATATGGGAAAACCGCCCAAGACCACCATCCCGACCTCGATAAGACTAAAGCGCGTATTATCGACGACTTGATGTATAAACATTGGAATGAATGGGTCACAGAGATTCCCCACCCCTTCGTTGCCTCGTTCGATGGTTCAAAGGTGACCGATGTGAAAGATGTGCTGGCCGATACTCAATTTGAGTCGCCCATGCGCCCTTGGGGAGGTGTGGAACAGCTGGCTTGGACCCCCGACAGCAAGAGCCTCATCTACGTTTGCCGCAAAAAAACGGGCAAAGAATATGCCATATCCACCAACAGCGACCTTTATTGCTATAACACTGAGGATGAGAGCACCAAGAACCTCACCGAAGGCATGATGGGCTATGACAACAATCCCATTGTGGCCAAAAGCGGTAAAATCGCATGGCTCTCGATGGAGCACGATGGCTATGAGGCCGACAAGAACCGCATCTTCATGATGGATGCCGACGGCAGCAACAAGGTGGATCTCACGGCCAACTGGGATTATAGTGTGGATGCCATTGCGTGGAGTCCCGACGAAAAATACATCTACTTCATTTGTCCATTTCAGGGCACACAGCCCATCTTCCGCATCGACGTGGCCACTCAGCAGGTCAATACCGTGGCCACTGGCCAATGCGACTATGCGGCCATCGTTTTTGCAGGCGACCAAGTGGTTACTTTGCGACACTCGTTCCTTGAGCCTAACGAAGTGTTCTCTCTCATTCCCGGCCAAGAGCCCAAACAGCTTTCGCATGTGAACGACGATTTGCTGGCTCAGCTGGGCGAGGTGACATGCAACAAGGTTATGGTGCCCACCACCGATGGTAAACAAATGACCACATGGGTGCTGCTTCCACCCGATTTTGACCCCGGCAAGAAATATCCTGCTCTACTCTTCTGCGAGGGAGGCCCACAATCACCCATGAGCCAATTCTGGAGCTACCGGTGGAATTTGCGCCTCATGGCCAGCAACGGCTATGTGGTGATTGCCCCCAATCGGCGTGGCCTGCCCGGTTTTGGCACCGAATGGAATGCGCAAATTTCAGGCGACTATGGTGGCCAAAACATGAAAGACTACATGAGTGCTGTGGACTATATGAAAAAGGAGCCGTGGATTGATGGCGAGCATATTGGAGCCACAGGAGCCAGCTATGGCGGCTATTCAGTCTATTGGCTGGCCGGCAACCATCAAGGCCGCTTTGCCGCATTCTTGGCACATGCCGGCATCTTTAATCTCATGGGGCAATATCTTGAAACCGAAGAAATGTGGTTCGTCAATTGGGATTTGGGTGGCCCCTACTGGGACAAGAGCAATGCTGTGGCACAAAAATCGTTTGCCGTGGCCAATCCTGCCAATTATGTGCAAAATTGGGACACTCCCATCATGTGCACCACCGGCGACAACGATTTCCGCATTGTCTATACACAGACGATGCAGGCCTTCAATGCCGCCAAGTTGCGCGACCTGCCCGCACGCATGGTTCTCTTCCCCGACGAGGATCATTGGGTACAGAAACCGCAAAACAGCATTTTGTGGCAACGTGAGTTCTTTGCTTGGTTCGACAAGTGGCTGAAGCCCGGCAGCAAAAATTCTGCGCAAGAAACACAAAATCAACCTGATGAGGTGAAATAAGCTCTCATTAATCTTCTACCAAAGCCGCGGAACAATGTTTGTTCTGCGGCTTTTCTTTTTCTCTGGCACCGTGTTTTTGTGAAAGTTTTACTAATTTTGTGTGTTATTCTAATTGCAAATGTTCTTTTCATGAATCATCAGCACAAAAATCAACCACATGTGAGAAAGCCTGAATGGCTGCGGATTAAATGGCAAGCTGGGGTTAAGTATGGAGCTACCGGGCAAGTCATCAGTAGTCACTGCCTGCACACCATTTGCCAGAGCGGTCTGTGCCCCAATCGGGCCGAGTGCTGGCGCAATGGCACGGCCACATTCATGATTGGAGGTGATGTGTGCTCACGCAACTGCAAGTTTTGCAACACCCGCAGCGGATGCCCCTTGCCTCTCGATGGTCAAGAACCGCAGCGAGTCGCCGAGTCGGTCAAGCAACTGCAGCTGCGCTATGCCGTCATCACATCGGTCGATCGCGATGATTTACCCGACATGGGTGCAGCCCATTGGGCCGAAACCATTCGCTGCATTCAGGCCGAGAATCCCCACACTGCCATTGAAGTGCTGATACCTGATTTTCAAGGACGTGAAGACTTGATTGACGTGGTGCTGGCAGCACAGCCCACCATAGTGGGCCATAATATGGAAACCGTGAGCAGACTCACCCCTGTGGTGAGAAGCGTGGCACGATACGACCAAAGCCTTCGGGTGCTCAAGCATATTGCAACCAGAGGATTCACCTGCAAAACGGGGTTCATGGTGGGATTGGGCGAAACCACCGATGAAGTGCATGAGCTTATGCATGATATTTTGCGCTCAGGCTGCACGGTACTCACCATAGGACAATACCTGCAACCCACCACACACCACTATCCCGTGAAAGAATACGTCACTCCTGAGCAATTTCGGCAGTATAAGGAAGAAGCCCTCTCCATGGGATTTCAGCACGTAGAAAGCGGCCCCCTTGTGCGCTCATCCTATCACGCCGAGCAAGTCCTCAATCACCAGTAGCTGAAGCCACTAATCAGCACACAAAACAGGAGGAAACAAAGCAACTAATGCGTACCTACTGCATCAATTTAATCAACAGACAAGTCGTGTTTTTTATATGAAAAAAGTTATAATTGCTACATTGGTTGCCCTTACGGCTGCGATGCCGACAAAAACTGTGGCGCAAGAAACCGATTCTATCGTGAATATTTGCTATAAGGCTTTAGAGTGTGAAGATACGACCACATTCAATCAAGCGTACTTGCTTCTATATGATGCATATGCCAGAGATAACGACATGATGTTTCCTGTCATTCAGACGTTACAAAAAGTTCATAACAGCGACCAAAGCATCAGGATTCTTTTGAATGACATCTATCAAAATATGGATGACAAGGGAAAGTACCTGCCCAAAGTGCGTCAGATAATGAAAAGCATTGACCAAGAGAACGTTAAAATTGTAATGGAAATCATTGATAAATATGGATGGCTTGGTAAGGACGACATAGGAGAGGATGCTAACGAAACGTTATTTCTTTGTATTCAGCATTGTCAGGATTCGCTCATTCAGCACAAATATCTACCCATCATCAAGGATGCGGTCAGCAAGGGAAAAGCCGAGGCGTGGCATTTCGCTTTTCTAACAGACCGCGTGAGAATGAACGAAGGGCAACCACAAATATATGGCACACAGACCATAAAAGCCAATGGGAAGACATATCTTGTTCCTCTTCAAGATCCAAATAATGTTGACAGTTTGCGCAGAGAAATCGGCTTGGAGCCACTCAATGACTATATGCAGAGCTTTGGCGAAAGTTTCTCTATTGCCGAATACCTGAAAGCCGAACCGGAGGTCAAGCAGCATTTTGAACATTGGCTATATTCTCGTGGCATGAGATAAATTCCAATTTTTATCAAATGATTGTCTGAAACAAAAATTATTTAGGCAACTCATCCGATACAGCTATCGTGTCGCGGTGGGTGCTATATTTGTGTGCCAATTTCGAATTTTGATTTGCAGGTCTTCTTTTAGGATATATCTTCCGTGCCTTGTGATTAAAAGATATCGTATCGCCGGCACATGCAAACATACCTATATGCAACTGGATACAAAAGTTTTCTACTAATTTATTTTCAAGGTATTTTTCCCTACTCAACAAAATCTTTTGAAATTTCGCCTTTGCTGGGACAGCTCCAATGCTGCCACGCGGTCAGTCAGGCCATTGTTCGTGAGATGACGCATCTACTACGCACCTCCGGTTGTCAAGGATTTTGCGCTCGGCATCACTGCTTGCCTTTTCGAGCAAAAATCACTGAAGTAGATTGATCTTGTCGTTCACTAAAGGACACGTTAAATGGCGAGAACCTATCGAAAACTATTTTATCAGCAAAACTGATAAGAACAATATAAATAGTGTCATAACTTTGCAATGAATTTCAAACATCTAATAATTTATCAAACATATGAAGACCATCTATGAATGTTCACAAAGCAAAGGAATAAAGTGGTTCACAGCCATTTTCTTCTTGGTTGTTATCTTTGCCATCCTGCTTGAAATTTACTACGTTTCAAAGGGTGCAAATCTAACATCAGCCATTGCGGTTACTGCCATTTTGCTCGTGGCCTCAATTTCTAGTTTTTTGGTGTTTCCTATCTACATCACCTCTGACGATGAAGGTACAGGTATTAAAACTCTTTTGCACACCGTAAAGGTTCCGTTTGAATATATTGACCACATCGAGCGTGTTGATGAGCAAAAGCGATTGTTCGGTGCAACAAATACCATTCGTCTATTCGGCGTGGGCGGAGTATTTGGCTATGACTACTTTCTACATGAAAATCATAGCATTACTTGCTGATGAATGTGCAAATTGGCTTAAATCTTTAGAAGATTAACAGCAATATAATCGTTAAAAAGCGAGGCCACAGGCTTCGCTTTTTAAGTGTTTGCGGCGGAAGATTTTGTCGTTAAACCTGTCGGCAATCAAGCCGCAGAACTGCTTGCCTAAATTCTCCTCGTAAAACTCGCCATTTTTTGACTGACGCATAATACTTGCGAACCACTTGCGGCGTTTGGCCCCGCCGTTCTCGGCCGCCCATGTGGAGTGGCCGCGGGTGGCGGGGACCGGGGACGGGGGGTGTCGTGGCCCGTGTGGAGGCC
>JAFVCX010000140.1 GCA_017478855.1 Muribaculaceae bacterium
AATCAACCTGATGCTAAAGAAATAAGAAGCAATGAGAAGAATCATTATGCTGTGTTGTGCCGTATGGCTCATGAGTGTGGAAGAACATGAGGTGGGTGGCGACATCTCACTCCTCACCCGATATGAACAGAATGGAGCCAAGTATTACGATAAGGAAGGAAAAGCGATCACCGATATGCTGGCTTTTTTCAAGCAGCAGGGATGGACCACCATGCGTGTGCGGCTCTTTGTGGACCCTTCGCAGGCCTCCGACGAAGACAAGGGGCAGGGCGTGTGCCAAGATTTGGAATATGTGAAGGCATTGGGGGCACGCATCAAGGCCGCAGGTTTCAAGCTGATGCTTGACTTTCATTATAGCGATTCTTGGGCCGATCCCGCCAAGCAATATACCCCTGCGGCTTGGGCATCGCTCACCGACGCGCAGCTTTATGACCAAATCTATACCTACACAAAAGATTGCCTTGAGGCGATGGTGGCAGCAAACGCCCGGCCTGATTTTATCCAGACCGGCAATGAAATAAGTTATGGTATGCTGTGGGGTGCTGTGGGCACCGGCACAAACAGTTTCAAGCGATGTTTTTCGGGCAGCGATGCCAATTGGAACCGCTTCACCACTTTGCTCAAAAATGCCGGAAAAGCTTGCCGTGAGGTGTGCCCCAACGCAAAAATCATTCTGCACACTGAGCGTTTGAGCAATGCGGGCGTGCTCACCAATTTCTATAACAAGATGAAGACCGCGCAAGTGGACTATGACATCATAGGAACCAGCTATTACAGCTATTATCACGGCAATTTGGATCAGTTGCATTCGAGCCTCACCGTTCTTGAGCGGCTTTATCCCGATAAGGACATCATGGTGGTGGAGGCCGGCTATTTTCATGCTTGGCAACCCGGCGATGTGGCCTATGATCTCTCGGCTACCTATCCCATTACCGATGCCGGGCAGAAAGCATTTACCGAAGCCATGATTGCCACCCTCAAAAAGCATGAGCGAGTGACGGGACTGTTCTGGTGGTGGCCCGAAGCCAATGAGTACGGACTTGACTGGAGCACCAAGCGGGTGACCGATGGCTGGTATAACGCCGGCTTGTGGGACAACAGCACCGGGCGTGCCATGAACGCGCTGTATGTGTTACGCGATTTCTTGCCACCGGCTTTGCAAGGCGATGTGAACGCCGATGGCGTGGTGGATGTGAGCGACGTGAATATCCTGATAAACATAATCCTCGGCCGCGAGAGAGCCGAGGACTATGCTGGCCGTGCCAATGTGAATGGCGATGCTGCCGTTGATGTGAGCGATGTGAATGCCTTGATTAATATCGTCATGGGCGGCTCACAAGGCTGAAAGCACTAAAAAGTGAGAATATAAGCTTGTCGCGGTTGCAGGGAAATGTCTTGCAACAGACTGATGGTGCGACCTGTGGGCACGTCGCGTGCGCTGGTAGCATTCCCGATGACCTCGGCATAGCGTTTCACCGGCAAAATGCGCGGACGCGTGGTTCCATTGATGATGGTCATCACCTTCTGCCCGCGATATTCGCGCGCAATGACGTAAATGCCATTATGGGGAATGAACTGTTTCATACTTCCTTGCACAACCACGGCGCTGTTTTGTCGCCAATGCAGCACTGTGCTCAGCCAGTGAAACATGTCGTTTTGTGCCGGTGTGCGACCTTCTTGAGTGAAGGCATTTTGCTCATCACCCGCAAATCCGCCTGGAAAATCCTTGCGCACATAGCCGTCGGTGACTTCTTTTGTACCATTCATGAGCACTTCGGTGCCATAATACAGTTGCGGAATGCGCTTGATGGTGAGCAACAAGGCTAATGCCTGCTTGAGCGCGTCCACATCTTGCCCCTTGCGCAAAAAACGATCGGTGTCATGGTTTTCAATGAAGGCCATCACGCTGGCCGGGTTGGGGTAGAGGTAGTCGAAGACCAAACTATTGTACACACGGTTGTATCCTCGCCACCAGCCATCGGTTTCTTCGTGCTTGGCCGAGTCCACCTTCTCATAGAAAGAGAAATCCATCACCGTTTTCAGATAACTGTTTTCTTTGGCAATCTTGCTGTCCTTTTGCCATGCGGCGGTGTAGGCCGGCCGCTCCACCCATGTTTCTCCCACCACGTTAAAGTTGGGATACTCAGTGTCGATGATTTTCATCCAGCGCGCCATGGCGTCGGCATAAGCATAAGGATAGGTGTCCATGCGAATGCCATCTATGCCGGCCGACTCAATCCACCAAATGCTGTTTTGGATCAGATAATTCATCACATGCACATTGTGATGGTTCAAATCGGGCATTGAAGGCACAAACCAGCCCTCCACGGTTTCGCGCAAATCGATTTCGCTGGCATAGGGGTCGAGCACGGGAGTGAGTTTGTAGCTAGTTTGCATATAGTTGATTTTATAGTCAGGGCGATTGAACCAGTCTTTCGACGGCATGTCTTTGAGCCACGGATGATAATCACCGCAGTGATTAAAAATCATATCCATCACCACTTTCAGTCCATGCAGGTGCGCCTCGTCGATGAGCTGCCGGTACTCTTCGTTGGTTCCAAAGCGGGGATCCACCCGATAATAGTTGGTGGTGGCGTAGCCATGATAGGTGCTGAAACCATTGTCGGTATCGGGCGAGTTGTTCTCTAAAACAGGAGTGAACCAAAGGGCGGTTACGCCCAACTCGTTGAAATAGCTTAAATGTTGTCTAATTCCGGCAATATCGCCGCCGTGACGCAGGCTGGGCTTAGACCGGTCGTTGCGATATGGCTGCATGCCGGCGATTTGGTTGTTGGCCGGGTTGCCGTCGGCAAAACGGTCGGGCATGAGCATATAGAGCACGTCGGCATTGGTGAACCCCACGCGCTTATCACCGCTCATTTCTCGAGCTTTAAGTTCATACCGCACCACTTTCTTTTGTCGCCCTTGTTGGAACTTGAGCTCCATGATGCCGGGTTGTGCCGCTTGAGTATTGAGATAGATGAGCAGATAGTTGGGCGAGTCGAGGCGCACCATGCTATCGATGGCCACACCTGCATAGCTTGTGCTCACGTCGGCTTCGCGAATGCCCTCGCCATACACCATCAGCTGCACCGATGGCACGGCCTTGTCCAACCCCACATACCAGTGTGTTGGCTCGATGCGATCTACTTTCACCGAGGCTTGCGCCATCATCGCCATGGCGGCCATCAAAACTAAAAAAAAATTTTTCATGAGAGAACTGTTAGGGTGAACTGAATTTTAATTGTGAATGATAAGGGCACTCTGAGCCGGCACTGAAACGGTGCCGCCCTGCACGGTCCCCAGCCCGTTTTCATCGATAGCATCGCCTTGACACACGATGGTGTAGGAACCTTCAGGCACTTCGATGAAACGTGGAGTGCTGTTGGCGTTCAAGGCCACATAGATGTCCTGCCACTCATCGCCTCCGGCATGGCCGGTCAGCTTGAAAGCCACAAGGCAGTCTTGCGTGGGCAAGAACTCCAAATGCCTTCGCACGGCATCGGCCGTGCCCAGATGGAATGCCGGATGCCGCTTGCGCAAAGCAATCAGGCGGCGATAATAGTTGGTGACCGTTGAATAGCTGAAAGTGCGGCTCCAATCGAGTTGGTTCACGCTGTCGGGGCTATTGTAGCTATTGTGAACGCCCTTTTTGTCGCGCAACATTTCTTCGCCGCACAGCATGAACGGCACTCCTTGTGAGGTCATCACGGCTGTTTGCGCCAGCAAGTCGAGGCGAATGAGTTCGCCGGTGGAAATGCCGGGGATGCTGGCACGCAACCTATCGGCAAGACACATGTCGTCATGACAGCTCACATAGCTGATCATCTGTGTGGGTTCGCTGGCCCATGCGTGGTCAGCATAATTGACCTTTGTGTAATCCACTTGGGGGTGAGGCACTCCACCGGCAATGCCAAACTTGATACTTTCCTCGTTACCTATGACCCCTCCCAAAAAGGCGGCTTTCTCGTCGCTGTCCCACGGTCCGCGCAAAGCGTCGCGCAGCTCGTCGCTAAAGGCGGCTATACCCGGCATGCGGCTCATGTGCGCTTTCATGCCCAGCTGCTCATAGGGCAGGGCGCAGTTGCCTGCCGCCCATCCCTCACCATAGATAAAGATGTCGTTGGGAAGAGCTTCGCGAATGGCATTCATGGTGGCGATATCGTGAATCCCCATTAGGTCGAATCGGAAACCGTCGATGTGGTATTCGTCCACCCAATATTTGCAGCAATCAATCATGAATTGTCGCATGAGAGGTCGCTCACTGGCGGTTTCGTTGCCGCACCCGCTGCCATTGCTGTAACTTCCATCAAGGTTTTTGCGATAGAAATAGTCGGGCATGGTGCGCTGAAAACTGCTGCCATCCACATCGTAGGTGTGATTGAATACCACATCAAGAATCACTTTGATGCCTGCGTTGTGCAAGGCCTGCACCATGCGTTTGAACTCGACGATGCGCCGTGTGGGGTCGGTGGGGTCGGTCGAGTAGCAGCCTTCGGGCACGGTGTAGTTCACAGGGTCGTATCCCCAATTATATTGAGGCTCATCAAGGCGGGTTTCATCAATCGAGGCGAAATCGAACGACGGCAGCAAGTGCACGGCGTTCACACCCAGCGACTGCAAATGCCCTATGGCCCAGCCTTCGGTTAACGCGAGATATTTGCCCGGAAACTCGGAGGCCACGCGCTTCACCGTGACAGAAGGGTCGAGATTAATGTTGCGTGCGATGGAAAAATCGCGATGGTGCAGCTCATAAATGATCAAATCTTTTGCCTCAATGCGGGGTCGGTGGTCTTGTTCCCAGCCTTCGGGGTCGGTTTTGCGCAAGTCAACCACGGCGGCACGCTTGCCATTGACACCCACCGCCAACGGAAAAATGCCGGGCGTTTCGCCCCACCGCTTTTTTCCGTATTTTACATCAAAGGTGTAGAACACCCCTTCAAGGTTTCCCTTAAATTCAAGATCCCATAAGGCAAGGTGCTTGCTGGTGAAAGTGTCTTTGCGGCGCATGTTTTTTTTCTTGAAGCACGGGCCGGTCAATCCGTCATGATAAAGGCGCAAAATCACACTTTGCGCGTCGCCCAGCGTTACTAAACTGAATCGAGTGAGGTTCTTTTCGGGATTGTAAGTGATTTCATTGATGTGAAAAGGCTCACTTTTGCCGGCGGCAGGACTACTGACCTCGCCAGCGCGAAAAGGCGTGCCGCTCGGCCATGCGCTTACTGTGGTGATAGCCATAAGCAAAAGCCAAAATGAAAGGCGTTTCATAATCGTCCGCTTTGAGAGACTAACTCCTTGATGTGCTTATTGAACTCATGCGTCTGCATAAGTTGCTCAATGGAGAGGTGCATGCGATAGCGCCAGTAATGCCGAGGATTGGCAGGAACGTTGATGCGTTCGGCATCGGCATCGGCAAGGCGCACGTTTTCGTCCATCGCCATCCAGTCTTGCAAAGAGAGTAGGCACAGCATTGAAGGCGACATCAGGTGATTGCGCACCACATCCTCGGCCAGCCAGCCCGGTATGGGGTGGGGTGCCGCATCGGCTCGCCACAGCATGGTGTTATAGTATTGCTGCGTGCGATCCCAGTCTTCTTCCCACCATTGCCGCAGGGTGGGCATGTCGTGCGTGGAAATCGTGGCCACTGAGCGGTATGGGTTGTTGTTCAGGTTGCCAAACTTCAAGCGGTCGTCTTTGGGCATCGATTGAATCTCAAGGCTTAAAATCTTCAAATCGTTCATCACCCATGACACGCAATGGGGTACCATGCCGAGGTCTTCGGCACACACGAGCATGCGTGTGGCTTCGACCAGTCGGGGCAGCTTCTTCATGGCTTCTTGATACCAGAAATCATTGTTGCGACGATAATAATAGTCGTTATACAAGCGATTGAAGGCCTCTTTGTCGGTATCATGAAGGGTTTCATAGGCGAGGTCGGTCTGCGCGGCGATGCGGGGATGGTACAGGCCTGCCACCTTGCGGTCGTGCACAAAGAGCACATTGCTGATGAGGGCATACAGCCCATCGCGCACCCAAATGTCGTCGTCACTCTTCTTGCCGGCAAATGCGGCCTCTACTTTGCGCTGCGTGTCATAATCGTGACGCATGCAATAGGTGTGGCTATCGGGCATGCGCTCCACATAGACGCTGCGCACCAGCGTTGCATGCTTGCCAAAGATGCGCTCAAGCATCCAATCGGTAATCAACGGCTTGGTCATCGTCGATTCGTTGAAATTGAATCCATAGCCCCTGATTTCGTCGGCACTCATGCCCAATGCCGGCGAGAACTGGCCCAGCAGGCCGTGCACCGCGTGAATGGGAATCTCCCAGATGCGGAAGAACCCTAACACATGGTCGATGCGATAGGCATCGAAGTATTGCGCCATTTTGCGGAAACGTTTCACCCACCATGAGCAGCCATCGGCCAGCAAGGCATCCCAGTCGTAGGTGGGAAATCCCCAGTTTTGCCCATTGGTTGAGAATGCGTCGGGCGGTGCGCCGGCTTGGCCGTTCAGGTTGAAATAACGCGGCTCAACCCATGCCTCCACGCCATCGCGACTGATGCCGATGGGAATGTCGCCTTTCAGAATCACGCCTCGGCTGCGGGCATGGTCGTGCGCGGCACGCATCTGTTTATCAAGGCAATATTGCACGAAATACCAGAATGAGAGGTCTTTGTAGATGCGCGTGCGGCTGTCGGCCATAGCGGCCAACTCAGCTTTTGAGAGCGTGTGATGGTCGGGCCATTGCGAGAAAGTGGCCGTTCCATAAAGATCGCGATAGTGGCAGAAGGCCGCATAAGGCACCAGCCAATCCTTATTGGCAGTAAAAAAGTTCTTAAAGGCGGAATCTTTGAGCATTTTAGCTCCCTCTTGGAGAAAAACGTCGCGCAAATAGCTGCGTTTGGCTTCGTTCACCCGCTCGTAGTCAATCTGTGGCAAGGCATTCAGCTCTTTGCGCAATTTCTCGTATTTGGCTGCATTTTTTTTGTCGGCCAGTGGCGGGAGCTGGTTGATGTCGATGTATTGCGGATGCAAGGCATAGATGCTGATGCTGTTGTAGGGATAACTGTCTTGCCAAGTGCCGGTGATGGTGGTGTCGTTGATGGGCAACACTTGTAAGGCCCGCTGGCCTGTGAGGGCCACCCAGTCAATCATGCGTTGCAAGTCACCAAAGTCACCCACGCCAAAGCTCTTCTCGCTGCGCAGCGAGAAGACGGGAATGACTGTGCCTGCCACCTTGAGCGGAGCTATGGGGAAATAGGCCGTAGAAAGTTCGTAAACAACTACCTCGTTGGCCTGCAAGGTGACGAGAGTCACGCTGCGGTTGTGACCATTCTCCCATAGGGGTTCGCCTTCTTCAGTAAGGGCAACGAACTTAAACTCCACATCGGTGGGCAACTGGGCGGCGTTGAGTGTGGCCACCCATTCATTGGGAGCATGCTCTGCCATGACGACGGCGCGTGCGGTGTCCCACTCGCCCAGTTGGGCACATGCACCACACACGGCCAGCCGCTGGCCGGAGCGCAGTTGCGGTGCCCGCGCTTTGAGTTGCACGGTGCAGGCGTGGCGTGTGCTTTGTGTGTCGGTTTGCTTGCGGTTTGCCACACATTGGGTGACGGCCGCGCTATACAGATAGCTGTCGTCGGGCATGTCAATCCAGTGGTCAAACGCTGTATAGCGAGAGGCGCGTGCGGCACTCAAATCGAGCCGGTGCGGAAGCATGTTCCACTCATGCCGGATCTCAACGCCGTTGCGCGTCACGCTGTAATAGTAATCGAGCTGTGCCGCGTGTGAGTTCATCTCCAAGTCGCAACGCCAATTACGACCGTCGGTGGTGACCATGGCGTGATGGCTGGTTTCTTGGTTGCTCCACACCACATTCAGCTCAAGATTTTCGCCATAGTGGGCGATATATTCAATGTTGAATTGCAGTTTCATTGTTAGAAATCTTTAGTCAATTCTTTTTGTCCTGTATGAAGTTTACACAAATTGCGCCCAGCACGAGCAGTGCGGCCGAAACAAACATCATATACTTCATGCCTCCGATGCCGGCTTGCTCAAACATCCACATGAAGCCAAAGCCGGCGATGCTGGCCACAATTTGGGGAATGGTGATGGTGCCGTTGAAAAGGCCCAAATAGGTGCCCATGTGGCTGTCGCCCTCGAGAGCGTTGGTGACGATGGTAAACGGCAGGGCCAGCATGGCCGACCACGTGCAGCCTATCATGGCCAGAGGTAAGAACAACAAGTATTGGTTGCTGATGAACGGTATCATGAAGAAGCCCACCGCACCCAGCAAGATGCTGACGACGTAGGCTTGCTTGCGCTGCTTGAAAGTGGGGATGACCAAGGCCCAAAGCACGGCGGCCACCGATTCCACGCCAAAAATCACGCCCACCCAATCGCCTGCCAGCTGAAAGAGCGGCGAGCTTGAGTCGAGCGTGCCCCACACTGTTTCGGCAATCGTGCCAGTGGTGTAGTTCCACATAAAGAGAAATGCGGCCCAGCAGCAGAACTGCACCCAACCCACTTGCCAAAAGGCTTTGGGGGCCTTCTTGAGCAGCTTGAACATGCTTTCTTTTTTCTCTTCGGGTTGTTTTTCTTGGTATTGCGCAAACTCTTCGGGAGGCATTTCTTTTACCTTGAGGCAGGTGTAGACCACGCAGAAAATCAAAATGGCTGCACCTATATAGAATGCCCAAGTGAGATTTTTGGGAATGCCTTGCTCATTGTTGTCGTTGACAAAAAAGTACGACAGCACGAAAGGCAGCACCGAACCCACTACTTGGCCGGCGTTGACTAGAAAACTCTGGATGGAATAGGCACGTGTTTTCTGTTTTTCGTTCACCATGTCGCCCACCATCATTTTGAAAGGCTGCATGGCCATATTAAGACTCGTGTCGAGAAGCATCAGAATGAGCGTGCCCAGTAACATGGCCACCCAAAACACGCTGCTCAAGGCACTGATGTTGGGGAGCAGACACATCACTACCACCGATACGGCCGCACCACCTATCAGATAGGGCACCCGGCGTCCCCATCGGCACCATGTGTTATCGCTCCATTTGCCCACAAAGGGCTGAATGATAAGTCCCATTAAGGGAGGAAGAATCCAAAAGAAGCTCAGCGATTTGGGGTCGGCACCCAGCGTTTGAAAAATGCGGCTGATATTGGCCGTCTGTAAAGCGTAAGCAATCTGAACTCCGAAAAATCCAAAACTAATGTTCCATAACTGGCTGGAACTCAAATCGGGTTTTACTTTCATTGCAGTTATCTTGGTTTTGTTAATAAGCATATTAAGTCGCTCACAAATTTACGCAATTCGTTTCGCGAGGGGGTCGCTTGAAGTGAGGTGAGCGAGCAAATTAGTTTGCAAACGTTTGCAGTCGCTCACGCTGAAGCAATAAAGAAATGTGTCTTAGTGTTTCCGCAGGCATGGCGGCATTTCTGGTTTTGTCTTTTCGCTCGCTTGGTCGTAACGTTGGCTTCGCCGAAGTTGCTCCCGCTCGGAAAAGTTCAAATAAATTTGTCTTTTCGCTCGCTTATTCGTAACTTTGCGGCCGCAAATTGGAGTGATGCTCGAGTGGCTGAAGAGGCACGCCTGGAAAGCGTGTAACCGTCACAAGCGGTTCGGGAGTTCGAATCTCCCTCACTCCGCGATGATTAGGCCGGTGGCAGAGAATGATAGCCACCGGCCTTCGTTGCATAAAAGTGGGGCATTTTGGGGCATTCCAGTCCATTTTTGTGGAAAAAATCTTGCAAAAATCTTGCAAATGAAAAAGACAAAAAGTTTGCGTGCGCAACCCCATCCTCGCGCCCATGAGAGAAGCAGATGCAACATCAGTTTCCCTTTTTGAGGAGAGAAAAACAATGAAGACGGAGCTTCATACCTGAGGCTCCGTCTTGCGTTTTATGGATGAATGATTAAATCACTTCACAATCTTGGCCACGGCTTGGGTGCCGTCGGTGTAACGGGTGATAACCATGTTCACACCATCGAAGGGCACGTTGTTTGTGCGACCGGTCAGGTCAACGTAGGTGACCTCGGAAACAGCTTTTCCGTGTCCGATGCCATCAATGCCCGAGAGGACATCGACCGTCAGATTCACCACGTTCGACGGCGCGCTCTCCTCGCCATCGGTCACGGCAGTCACCGTGTAAGCACCGGGCTCGGGAGTGGTGGTGTGGGTCGTGGCGGTGAGGCCTTCGGCAATGAGTTGTCCGTTGCGATACACGTTATAAGTAGTAGCATCGTCTTCGGCACGCTTGGGTGCGGCGTGACGGGTCATGTGTACGTCTTGGTCGAGCGTTTGGAACACGCCGCTGATGCGCCAGCCATAATTGACTTTATATCGCGTGTAGAGCGAGTACCAGTAGCCGGCATCGATGCTGGTGGAGATCACGTCGTTCACCAGCGGAATGGCCGGAGCGGGATCTAAGCCGAGGCAACGGTTGGGGTTGCTCGAAGTGGCGGTGTAGGTGGCGCTATAACCGAAGCCCAACGGCAGTGTGAGGCCTTCGGGAACGGTGTAAGGCACATTCAGGCGCACCACATTCCAGCCCACAACGGGATTTTCCACCTCTTGCTCGTAGAGGATGTTGTCGCCCACCATCACCACTACTGAGGCGGCTTTGACCGCGCCGGTGAGTTTGAACTTCACATGGGTTAGCGTTTGTCCCACGAGATTGGGCAGTGTGTCGGTGCCAAAACGGATGGTTTGGTAGCTCACCACGTCGCGAGTGTTTGAGGTGAGGCAAACGGCCATGTCTTTAGTGGTGTCGGTGAAGTAGTTCATTTCTTGCACATCGCCCGGTGCCACCCACGAGAGGACAAATTCGTTCTCGTTCTCGCCGGCGCGTCCTGTGAGGTCGTAGGGGCCTTGCGCCTTTTGGTCGATGGGATTGTCGAAGCTCACCACCTTGCTGGCAGGAGATTCCCAGCCATTGGCGAAGACCGAGGTAACGTAATATTCGACGACTCCATAGTTGGCCAACGTTTCTTTATAGGTGGTCTTCTCGGTTTCGAGCACCAATTCATTGTTGCAATACACGCGATAAGACACAGCCTTGGGCTTCTCGGCCTTGCGGGCAGGCGCGCGTTTCACTTGGCTGCTGGCTGCGACGTTGCTTTCCACGCCGAATCCTTGCCGTGCTTCGCTGGCGCTGATGGTGAAGGCTTTCAGCTCATCGCCGAGGCTGCCAATCTCCACAAGTTCTGATTCCTGACCCTGTGCGGCGGCAGGCACCAATGTGGCGGCAATCACGAGGTTGTAGTCGTTGTAGGTGCTGTTGATAGTGCCGAGTTTCATCCAGCTTGCGCCATTAGCAAGGCTTACCATAGCTCCGCCGTCAACCAGCGGGCCTGCATCGAGCAGAATGGGCGACGAACCGCCGGGCAGTGTTGCATTGTAGGCCAGATAAATGTCTTTGTCGGCAGGGATGCGCACGTCTTCGGGCAGGGTAAGCGAGTAGAGCGTGAGCGGAGTAATGTCGGACGCGGCAAAGTTCGTGCTCCACAGCACTTGATTGTCGCCTGTGCGGATTTCAAGACCGAAGTCAATGGCCGTTGCCACGCCAAATTTAAGGTTGAGCACCTTGTAACCAGCGTAGGGCTGCATCTCGCTGGCACTGAATTTCGCGCCATAGAGCATGGTCATGTCTTCATCGAAGCCCGCACTATAAGAAGCTGTGCCAAATTTTTGCAGGTCAACGGCCTCGCTGCTCCATTCTATGGTCACCTCTTTGGTTTCTTCGTCCATGTCGCTGCCAATGATGAGCGGAGCCTCATAGGCGGCAGGCAAGGTGTAGGTGAGCGAAAGGGTGCGATTGGGAGCATACATGCCGCCATCATATTTGGTGGCAAGGGTGTAGGTATACACTCCGGGTTCGGGCACTTCGTCGATGTACTCGGTGTCGGTCATGTTGGCCTCAAGGAGAGTTCCGTTGCGATACAGGTCGTAGCCTGTGACTTGTGCTATGGTAGTGGGATCACCCACGGGAGTGACGTTGGCTTTCAACATGAAGTTGCCTGCCAAGTTGCCTTCGGCAAGCGTTTTCCACGTCGGCTTGCTATTATTAAAGGTGCTGCTGGGCGTGGAAATGGAGAATGAATTGCCTTTTGCATTCACAGCCACGGTGTTGTCCACACCCACGGGATGCTTGCCGCTGTTGTGCGTGTAATACACACCATAAGCATAGGTGTGGCCATTTTCGAGCGTGTAAGGCTCGTCAAGAGTGAAGGTGTTCCAAGCCGGGGCGGTGATTCCCTCGATGGTTTCTGCATCGATGACTTGCGATTTCACTACCGCTCCGTCGCGAATCACAAACAAAGTGGCCGTGAGAATCTCTTTCTCGGCAATAAAGGCACTAATCGAATTGATGTTATAGTTTTGGAAGGCGAGCATGTCGTTGGCATCGAACTCTTGCTTTACCCACACTTTGGTGTTGCTCGATGCGGTGCCGCCAATGTTCAGGCCCATCACATCGCCGCACCAAGTGAGCGTGGTGCCCGGCTTAAGCGGTTTGCTCCAAGTGAGCAGACCATCCAGCTCATCGGCTTCGCCGGTAAAAGTGGCTGCCGGAGCTGCAAGCGTTTTGGCCGGTGTCACAGTGAGGGTGATGGGTGCGCCATCTTTTTCGCCGTCGGCATACACGGCGGCCACTTTATAGGTGTGCTCGCCTGCCGTTTGGTTTTCAAACTGATAGCTGGTTTCGGTCACCAGCTCGGTATTGACTTTCTTGCCGTCGCAGTACACATTATAGCCTTCGGGGGTGCCGGTGAAGGTGTTGCGCACATTAGCGGTAATCATGAAGTCGCCCACGGCGCCTTGATACCACGTTTTGCCGTCGTAGCTGTAGATGTCGCCTTTGCCCGGAGTGGCAGCGCGGTCGGTATTGGCCACAAAAGAGATATTTTGCCCGGCCACATAGCGAACCACAAACATCACCTCTTTGTCGGCAGGTACCACATAAGGCTCATCAAGTTTTACCCTTTTCCAAGAGTTGCGCACAAATCCGGCAAGGTTTACCGCTTGGTCGCGCACAAGCACCTTGTTTTCATAGATTTGCACGTTGGCCTCATATACCGGGCGATATTCCCAGTAGAAAATGCTGTCCACCGTTTCGCCGGCCACCACGCCCAGTTCGGCAGGTGTCCACTTGCTGGCTGCATAAATCACATTGGGGCCATTAGGAGATTGAGGTTTGCCCACCATTCCGTTGTAGTCACTGCCGTCGTGCCACTGCAAGGTGAGTGGCGACGCGGGTGCCTGCCACGAAAGATTCACAGTCTCAAATGTTGCGCTTGCGGCTACCGAGTGCGGAGCGCCGTTTTGCGCCACGGCAGTGCTTGCTGCGAGCAAGGCCACTGCCCATGCGAGTGTTCTGAATGAATTCTTCATAGAAAAACAATTAAAATATGAGTGAATGAGTGCATACTATTATATAAGGAGCAAATGTGTGAATGCGTCATGTGAGATGTAGAGAGGAAGGGCAGAGGGTCAGCGAGCGATGATGAGGTCGATGCCCAGTTCCTCCACGGCCTTCACATTCTTGGCGCTAATGCCCGGGTCGGTGATGATGATATCCACCTCTTCCATGTCGCCAATCTTGGCGAAACCGCGCCGGCCAAATTTGCTGCTGTCGGCCAAAACGATGATTTTTTGTGAGGCGGCCATCATCTTGCGGTTCAGCTCTGCCTCGCGCAAGTCGGTTGTGGTGATGCCATATTCGAAATCGATTCCGTCGACACCCAAATAGAGTTTCGAGAAAGAGAATTTACTCAGAACTTTCTCGCTATATTGCCCCACCACCGATAGAGAGCTGTGCCGCAACATGCCGCCCAGCTGAATCACGTCGATGTTTTCATTCAATGCCAAGATCTCGCTCACCACAAGCGATGCGCTCACCACCGTGAGGCGGTGAATGGGTTGGATGGCGCGCGCCAAAGCGTGCACGGTGCTGCCCGAAGCTATGATGATGCTGTCGTCGCGGTCGATGAGGCGCGCTCCTTGCTGCCCGATGGCTCGCTTGGCTTCGGGAGCGATCTTTTCCTTGTCGCTCACCGAGCGATTATTGATATAGGGGTTGATGAGAATGGCTTTGCCGTGGCTGCGGTAGAGCTTCCCTAATTTTTCAAGTTCGGTGAGGTCTTTGCGAATGGTGACCGACGACACGTTTAGCTTCTCAACAAGGTCGGAAACTTGAATGGAACCCTGCTTCATGAGCATGTCGATGATGAGGGAATGGCGGCTCTCTTTGATCATGGTGGATGACTTTAATGTGTGAATGAGTTGCAAATATAAAGAATAGTTTCTAAATGTGCAAATCTGATTTCATTTTTGTTTTGATTGGGTTAAATTTAGAAACAGCTTGTGCCGTGCTATGGTTATAAGTAGCGAATAAAATATTTTGTTTCGAAATTATTTTTCATTCAAATCAAAACTTATCACAAAAGCTGAAAATGCAGTAGTAATCGGCCATTTAACCTCATAATGCGCATTTTAAGGTGATAAAAAATAAGGTTTCGATTGAAATTTTTTCTAAAAATATTTGTAGGTTTCGAAATTGGTGTCTATATTTGCAGCGTGATTCAGAGAAAAGCTTACTTACGTGAATTGATTTTCTCTTCTTTCATTCGCATAAAACCGTAAGAGTTTGTAATTTTGCAAACGTTATGTAACCTTGCAGAGATAAACTAATTATGAATAAGGAAACCAACGAGTTTGATGTGATCATCATAGGTGGCGGAATCACCGGTGCCGGCACGGCTCGCGACTGCGCTATGCGCGGATTGCGTGTGTTGTTGCTTGAGCGGTTTGATTACACAAATGGAGCCACGGGCCGCAACCATGGCCTGTTGCACAGTGGTGCCCGCTATGCCGTGACCGACAAGGAGAGCGCTACCGAATGTATAGAAGAGAACATGATTTTGCGCCGTGTGGCTCGCCATTGTGTGGACGAAACCGACGGCCTCTTTATCACTTTGCCCGAAGATGATTTGGGTTACCAAAAGACTTTTGTTGACGCTTGCCGCGCAGCAGGCATTCGTGCCGATATCATCGACCCCGCCGAGGCTCGGTTGCTGGAGCCAAGCGTGAATCCCACCTTGATAGGTGCCGTGCGCATCCCCGACGCTTCAATCGACCCGTTCCGTCTCACGATGGCCAATCTGGTGGACGCGCAGCTGCATGGCGCTGTGGCCCTCAACTATCATGAGGTGACCGATCTCGTGATTGAAAACGGTCGCGTGCTGGGTGTGAAAGCCACCGACCTGCACACAGGGCAGCAAAAAGAGTTTCGCGCGGCTGTCACCATCAATGCCTGTGGCATTTGGGGCATGCTGATCGCCCGCAAGGCAGGCATCACCATCAATATGTTCCCGGCTAAAGGCGCATTGCTGATATTTGGGCATAGGGTGAACCAAATGGTAATTAACCGCTGCCGCAAGCCCGCCAATGCTGATATTCTTGTGCCCGATGACACGGTGTGCGTGATAGGTACTACGAGTGACCGTGTGCCCATCGAAACGGTGGACGACATGCGGGTTGCCGATGAGGAAGTGAACATCCTGCTCACCGAAGGCGAAAAGCTGGCACCCGCATTGGCATCGACCCGCATTCTTCGCGCCTATGCCGGTGTGCGACCGCTTGTGGCCAGCGATGATGACCCCAGCGGCCGCAGCATAAGCCGTGGCATTGTGTGCCTCGACCATGAGTCGCGCGACGGCATGGCAGGCTTCATCACCATTACCGGCGGCAAAATGATGACCTATCGCCTCATGGCACAAGAGGCTACCGACTTAGCCTGTCGCAAGCTGAATGTGAACAAAGCTTGCGCCACGGCCACCACTCCGCTGCCGGGCAGCGAAGAAAACAGTGTGTCGCAGCAAGAACCACGCTCGTTTGCCGTCAAGGCCGCGCAAGGCCGCCATGGTACGATGGCCGATAAAATTGACGCTGACACTCCCCTTGACCGTGCACTCGTGTGCGAATGTGAGGGCGTGAGTGTGGGCGAGATCCGATATGCGTCGCAGCAGTTGCACGTTCACAACCTGATGAACCTGCGTCGCCGCACCCGCACAGGTATGGGCACATGCCAAGGCAAGTTGTGCGCATGCCGCGCGGCCAACTTATTAGGAAAATACAATCACGACGCGAAGCTCGCGCAGGCCGACCTCGCCAAGTTCTTGGGCGAGCGATGGAAAGGCGTGAAACCCATTGCGTGGGGTAGCGCATTGCGAGAGGCGCAGCTCACAGCCACCGTCTATCAGCGGTTGTGTGGTCTTGATAAGGCCGTAGCCAGAAAGGAGGGTGAACAATGAAATTCGATACGATAATCATAGGAGGAGGCCTTTCGGGGCTGACGTGTGGCATCGCACTGAGCCAAAAAGGCCAGCGTGTGGCCATTGTGGCTGGCGGGCAGAACTCGCTGCACTTCAATGCCGGCTCGATGGAGCTGCTGGGTAACGTGGACGGCGAAGAAATCGCCCATCCGGTCGAAGCGGCTCAGCGTTTGCAGCCCAATCACCCTTACCGCAAAGTGGGCATTGACCATTTGGAGGAATTGGCTCAAGAAGCTAAAACCTTGCTGGATAAGGCAGGATTGACCATGAGCGGTAATGCAAAAGAAAACCACTGGCGCATCACCCCCATTGGCGTGACAAAACCCGCGTGGCTCACCCTCGAAGGGCTTGCCACGGTTGCCTCGTCACAGTTGCCGTGGAAAGCGGTGACGCTTGTGGAACTTGAAGGATTCATCGACAGTCCTCTCCAATTTGTGGAAACCAACCTTGCCGCACAAGGCGTGCAAGTGAAAGTAGCCCGCATTGCCCCTGCCGTGCTGACGCAGGCGCGCCGCAGTGCCAGTGAAATGCGTGCCACCTCACTAGCCAAGATACTGCGCAACCATCAGGCGCTCGCATCGTTGGCCGCCGAGATTAATCAAGTGACCACCGCCGATGAGTTGGTGCTCATGCCCATGTTCTTGGGGCTGGATGACGATGCGCTGGCCGCTTTGCAAGCTCAAGTGAAGCCGCGTTTGGCATTTTTGCCCACGCTGCCGCCCATGGTGCCGGGTGTGCGCATCGCCACTGCTCTGCAACACTATTTCAAAATGCTGGGCGGCACTTACCTGCTGGGCGATAAGGTTGTGGACGGCCTGATTGAAGACAACACCATGCGGCACATCACCACCGCCAAGTTGCAAGACGTGTTGCTAAAAGCTGACAACTTCGTGCTTGCCACCGGCTCGTTCATGAGTGGTGGCGTGGTGGCCGACTTCACCCGCATCTATGAGCCGGTGTTTGGCCTCGACGTGGAGGCCCCGGCCAACCGTGCCGACTGGACGCTTGCTGAGGTAATGGACGACCAGCCCTACATGAGTTGCGGTGTGGCCACCGATGACACTTTGCATGCGCTGAAAGAAGGCAAAGCGGTGAAAAACCTGTTTGCCATAGGTTCGGTGCTGAGCGGACACAATGCGGCAGTGCAAGGCGACGGTGAGGGCGTGGATATGCTCACGGCTCTCGCTGTGGCTCACCGCATAACCAATCGACAATAAATTGTAGAATAAAGATAGATAAATCACAGGGAATATGGCTGCAACAACACAAACGACATTCGCCAGCGCAAATAATTTCGAGCAATGCTTGAAGTGCTCGATTTGCACGGTGTATTGTCCGGTTGCCGCTGTAACCACCGCTTATCCCGGTCCCAAACAGGCCGGCCCCGATGGTGAGCGATACCGGCTGAAAGACCCCAAGTTTTACGACGAGGCGCTTAAGTTGTGCCTGAACTGCAAGCGATGTGAAGTGGCTTGCCCAAGCGAGGTGCGCATAGGCGACATCATTCAGCGTGCCCGCATGCAGCATCCCCAGCGGCCCAAGTTGCGCGATGTGCTCTTGGCTAATACCGATGTGATGGGCACCATGGCCACGAGCATGGCTCCTGTGGTGAACCTCACTTTGGGCATGAAGCCGGTGAAAGCCGTGATGAATGCCACTCTGGGCATCGATAAGCATCGCACATTCCCTGCCTATGCCTCGCAAAAGTTCGAAACATGGTATCGCCGCCATGCCGCTCAAACGCAAGAGTCATTCAGCAAGCATGTGAGCTACTTCCACGGCTGCTATGTGAACTATAATTATCCCCAGCTGGGCAAAGACCTTGTGACGGTGATGAACGCGCTGGGCTATGGTGTGCACCTCCTTGAAAAAGAAAAATGCTGCGGTGTGGCTCTGATGGCCAACGGCATGCACGAGCAGGCCAAGCGGCAAGGTGAAACCAACATGCAGTCCATGCGCAAGTCAATCAATGAACTGAAGCGCCCCATCATCACCACAAGCTCTACCTGCACTTTCACCATGCGCGACGAGTATGACCATGTGTTGGGCATTGACAACCGCGACGTGCGCGACCACTTGTCGCTGGCCGCACGCTTTATCTATCAGCTCATCGACAATGGCGAGGTGAAACTGGCTTTCGACCCCAACTTCAAAATGCGGGTGGCCTACCACACAGCCTGCCACATGCAGCGCATGGGTTGGGCCATCTTCAGCACACAGCTGCTGCGCATGATTCCCGGGCTGGAACTCATTGAGCTGGAGTCGCAGTGTTGTGGCATAGCCGGCACTTATGGCTTCAAGAAAGAGAATTATGAAAACTCGCAAGCCATAGGAGCCGGTCTGTTCCAAGCCATCAAAGAAGCTGACCCCCAATATGTGGCCACCGATTGCGAAACCTGCAAATGGCAGATAGAGATGTCGACCGGCGTGCCTGTGCTTAATCCCATCAGCATTCTTGCACAAGCGCTCGATGTGGAGAAAACTAAGCAACTCAACCAAAATTAAATGAATAACCAACATTAATCAAACACGATACCATTATGTGGAACTTCCTCAATCCTCCTGCTTATAAGCCCGAACAGACGGGACCTGAAGCCGATGTTCGTTACAAAAAACTGCGTTGGCAAGTGTTTTTAGGTATTTTTATTGGCTATGCGGGATTCTATATCGTGCGCAAGAACTTCTCCATGGCCATTCCCATGCTGGCTCCGTTTGGCTTCGGAAAGGATGAATTAGGAATTGTGCTCTCGACCAATGCCATCGCATATGGTTTCTCCAAATTCTTAATGGCCAGCATCAGCGACCGAAGCGATGCCCGCAAGTTTTTGCCGCTGGGCTTGATTTGTGCCGCGCTGTCCATGCTGTTTATGATTGTGCCCATCCAGTGGATTGGTGCCGAGAACAAAGGCTTGGCCATCGCCTTGATGGCAATTCTTAATTTCTTGGTGGGCTGGTTCAATGGTATGGGTTGGCCTCCGTGTGGCCGCGTGATGACTCACTGGTTTTCCATCAAGGAGCGTGGCACATGGATGTCGTTCTGGAATTGCGCTCACAATGTGGGTGGTGCGTTGGTTGGCCCAATGGCCGTGTATGGTGCCATGTGGTTCGGCTCATGGTTCTATGGCGCAGCCACCGATCACTATTTCCTCATTGGCACCTATGCTTTCCCGGCAGCGGTAGCCATCTTGATTGCCATCATTGCATATTGCATGATTCGCGACACGCCCCAATCGTGCGGATTGTCGTCCATCGAGAAATGGAGCGGCGTGGCAGGCAAAAATTATAGTGAGAAGGCCGAGGAAGTTCTCTCGACCAAAGAAATCTTCCGCATTGTGCTGAGCAATAAATTCTTGTGGTATATCGCATTGGCCAATGCCTTTGTGTATATGGTGCGTTATGGCTGCCTCGACTGGGCACCCACCATCCTCACTGAGAAAGGCATCGACATTAAGAATGCTGGTTGGGCCTATTTCGCCTACGAGATTGCAGCTATCCCCGGCACTATCATTTGCGGCTGGTTGAGCGACAAGGTGTTCCATGGCCGTCGCGCATTGCCCACCATCTTATTCATGGCGGTGCTCATCGTGGCCATCTACATCTATATGCAGAACCTCGACAATTTGGCTGTGGTGATAGGTTGCCTGATTGCCATTGGATTCTTGATTTATGGCCCGGTGATGCTCATTGGTGTGCAGGCGCTGGATTTGGCTCCGAAAAACGCTGCCGGAACAGCTGCCGGATTGACGGGCTTCATGGGCTATGTGCTGGGCACCGCTGTGCTGGCCAACATCGTCATTGGCTATGTGGCCCAACATGCCGGATGGGAATGGACGTTCTATCTGCTGATGGCCGCATGCGTGCTTTCTATTCTGTTTATGGCCTTGACCTATAAAGAGGAGCAGTATCTTGTGAATCAAAAAAGCGAAGAAAAATAATTCTTAAAGTATTATAGATATGGCTAAACAAGACGTTTACAGCTCGCTTGGCGAGTATCGCAAAAAATTCATGTCGTGGCAGATGAAGACCATCCTCGTCACCATGATTGGCTATGCGATTTTCTATTTCGTGCGCAAAAACTTCTCGGTGGCTATGCCCGGCATGACGGCGGAGTATGGCATCACCAATAAGAGCTTCGGCTGGATTATTTTCTTCGGCTCGCTCACCTACGGCTTCTCTCGCTTTGCCAATGGCTATTTGGTTGATAGAGTCAAAGGCCGCATTGTGATGGCTGTGGGTTTGCTCCTGTGCGCCTTGTCGAACTTCGCTTTCGGTTTCGGTGCCAATTTGAGTGCGCTCATCACCGGACAGGAAATGGGCCCTGACTTCATTAGCGTTCTCATCTTCTTCATGGGTGTGACCATTATCCTTAACCAGTATTTTCAAGGTATGGGTTATCCTCCGTGCGCTCGCATTCTTCCGCACTGGATTCATCCCAGTGAGTTGGCCACCAAGATGTCCATCTGGAACACTTCACACTCGATTGGTGCCGCTCTGGCCGTGGTTGTGTGTGGCTACCTGATGGGCTCGCTTGGAACCAACCTGAGCGACAATGCCGAGGTGGTGGCTCGCATTACCGATAATCTGACGAATAACAAGGTGGCCGATGCCGCTTCGCAAGCACTCGTTTATGCACAGCACGTGGGTGCTTGGAAATGGTGCTTCTATGTGCCGGCTTGCCTTGCTGTGGCTGGTGCCATCTTCATTTTCATTGGCTTGCGCGACGAGCCTAAGGAAGTGGGCTTGCCCGACCTGCCCGATACCGGGCTGGGTGGCCTCAAGGACAACATGAGTGCCAAGAACCGCCGCAAATTTGAGAGCGTCATGGTGTGGAAAAACCGCTGGGTGTGGACTTTCTGCGTGGCCAACCTCTTCGTGTATGTGGTGCGCATGGGTGTGCTCGACTGGGGCCCAAAATTCTTGACCGAGGCTCGTGGCCTTGATATCAAGAGCGCCACTTGGACTACTGCCGCCTTTGAGATTGCCGGTATTGTGGGCACTCTGTTTGCCGGTTGGGCTACCGACCACTTCTTCAAGGGTAAAGGTCATCGCATGTGCGTGGTGTGTATGGCCGGCGCAGCCTTGTTTATGACTATCTTCCGCTTCCTCCCCGCCGATGCGGGCATCACGCTCACAGCTCTTGTGCTGGTGGGTGCAGGTTTCTTCATCTATGGCCCGCAGGCCTTGATTGGCATTGAGCTGGGCAACCAAGCCACAAAGGAGGCCAGTGCCCGCGCCAACGGCATTGCCGGCATCTTGGGTTATCTGGGTTCGGGCCTTGCCGGTCTGCTGGTGGGCTATGTGGCCGATTACTTTGGCTGGACGGCCGTGTTTGAGTCGATCATCATTGTGGCCATCATTGGCATGTTCATCTTGATTTCGATGTGGGCTGCTCCTCGCGACGGTTACGAGCGTGCTGCAAGCATCCAATATGATGAAGAGTAATCACCAATAACTTCAGAGAACAGACTATGATGGAGAAATTTGATAAATATATGTCGCCGCTCACCCATGAACAACTCATGGAGGCATGCGCACGCATCAAGCATGTGGCCCTTGACATGGATGGCACCATCTATATGGGTTCCACACTGTTTCCCTACACGCACAGTTTTCTTGACACGCTCACCGAAAATGGCATCACCTATTCTTTCCTGACCAACAATCCCACCAAGAGCCACAAGGACTACTTGCTCAAGTTGGAGAAATTGGGCATCAATGCCACCGATGAGCAGATGTACACCTCGTCGCTTGCTACCATCGACTACATTCGCCTGCATTACCCCAATGCCAAGCGGCTGTTCACTTTGGGCACACCCAGCATGCAAGAGGAATTTGTGAAAGCCGGGTTTGAACTGACGGCCGATGACCCGGCCGACCGCCCCGACTTGCTGGTGGTGGCTTTTGACACCACGCTGCAATATAACCGCCTGTGCCGCGCCACATGGTGGGCTTCGAAACTCGACATACCTTATATCGCTACCAACCCCGATTGGGTGTGTCCCACCGACCAAGAGGTCATCTTGGTGGACTGCGGTTCGATTTGCAAAGCCATTGAGGGTGCTTGCAAGCGCAAACCCGACATTGTGATTGGTAAGCCCAATCCCAATATGCTCTACTGCATTCGCGACATGCGCGGCCTGCAAAGCAACGAGATAGCCATGTGTGGCGACCGCATCTATACCGATGTGGCCACCGCGCAAAATGCCGGCTCGCTCGGTGTGCTGGTGCTTTCGGGCGAAACCACCCTCGAAACAGCACTGGCCAGTGACCCGCAACCCGACATCACGGCCTTGAACGTGGAAGAATTTGGCAAACTGCTTGTTGAAGCCAAAAAGATGTATAACAAATAATTAAAACGTGTTTTTATATTAATTTCTAATTATTTTTATTATGAAAAAAATTTTCGCCTTAATGATTGGTGTTGCCGCTATGACTACGGCAACCTATGCAACCGAGGTTGGCGAGCCCGAAGCGGCCGCTATGCCCGAGGCTCCAGTTGAAGCTCCCGCTCCTGCTCCTGCAAGCGAGAATGGCTGGCAAAAAGTGATTGACAATCTGCCCAAGATTTCGGGTTACTTGCAGACTGGTTG
>JAFVCX010000141.1 GCA_017478855.1 Muribaculaceae bacterium
CGCCCCACGTAATAATCGGTGTCCTCACGGTCAATCATCACACGCAGCGTGCGTCCCACTTTTTCTTGCTGAATTTCTTGTGAAATATCTTCTTGAATTTGCATCAGCACGCTCAATCGCCGCTGTTTCTCTTCGGCAGGAATGTCGTCGTTAAGATGCTGAGCGGCATAGGTGCCGGCCTCTTCACTGTAAGCAAATGCGCCCATGCGTTCAAATCGGGCTTCACGCACGAATTCGCAAAGCTCCTCAAACTCCCGCTCGCCTTCACCCGGGAACCCCACCATGAGTGTGGTGCGCAGGTGCAGCCCGGACACCTCCCGCCGCAGGCGTTCAATGAGCCGCAACGTTTCATCGCGAGTGATGTGGCGGCGCATATTGGTCAGCACAGGGTCGCTGATGTGCTGCAAAGCGATGTCGAGATAGTTGCACACCTGATTGTGTTGCGCCATAACCGGCAGCAAATCATAGGGAAACTGTGTGGGATAGGCATAATGCAGCCTGATCCATTCCAGTCCGGGTATGGCCGCAAGGTTGCTCACCAGTTCGGGAAGCATCATGCGGTTCTCCAAGTCAAGTCCATAACTGGAAAGGTCTTGTGCAATCACGTTCAGCTCTTTAACTCCCTGCGACACCAAATGCCGCGCCTCACTCACAAGCTGCCGGGGTTCCACCGAGCGATGCCTGCCCGTGATAAGAGGAATGGCGCAAAAGGCACAAAAGCGATTACAACCTTCTGATATTTTCAAATAGGCATAATGGTCGGGGGTGGTGAGCACACGCTCTCCGGCCAAGTCGTCATGGTAACTTTTGCCTAAATCTGACAATAATTGGGGCCAACTGAATTTTCCGTAAAATTTGTCAACTTCTGGCAACTCTGCCGTTAATTCCGCCATAAAACGCTCGGCAAGGCAACCCATCACATAGAGTTTGCCTATGCGGCCCTTGCGCTTGGCTTCGCCCAGTTCAAGAATGGTATTGATTGACTCTTCTTGCGCGTCGGCAATGAAACCGCAAGTGTTGACCACCACCACCTCGCCCTCCACCTTTGAGGGATTGTGCACGAAGCGATAGCCTGCCGCTTGAAATTGGCGCAACAAGTGCTCGCTGTCCACCAAATTTTTGGAACAGCCCAGCGTGATGACATCTACCCGATTGCGACGCATAACGAATCAGAACCCGAAGAGAGAGCGAACAAATTCTTCGCGACGGAACACTTGCAGGTGGTTCATTCCTTCACCCAAACCGATGTATTTGACGGGGATCTGAAATTGGTCACTGATGCCTATCACCACGCCACCTTTGGCCGTGCCATCGAGTTTTGTGACCGCAAGCGCGTTCACCTCGGTGGCAGCCACAAATTGCCGTGCCTGCTCAAAGGCATTCTGCCCTGTGCTACCATCGAGCACAAGCAGCACTTCCTGCGGCGCGTCGGGCAGCACTTTGCGCATCACGTCTTTGATTTTAGTCAGCTCACGCATCAGGCTCACGTTGTTGTGCAAGCGGCCGGCCGTGTCGATAATCACCACATCGGCACCCTGTGCCTTTGCGCTCGACACCGTGTCGTAGGCCACGCTGGCAGGGTCGGTGCCCATTTTGTGCTTGATAACCGGCACTCCCACACGCTGCCCCCAAATTTCGAGCTGCTCGTCGGCAGCGGCACGATAGGTGTCGGCGGCACCCAGCACCACTTTGTTGCCCGCTTGGGTATATTGGTAGGCCAGCTTGCCTATGGTTGTGGTTTTTCCCACTCCATTCACGCCCACCACCATAATCACATAGGGCTTCTGGTGAGCAGGAACAACAAAATCGTCAAGACCTGCGTTGTTGTTCTCGGCCAGCATATCGGTGATTTCCTCACACAGCAGATTGTTGAGTTCGGCAGTACCCACATACTTGTCGCGTGCCACCCGTTTCTGGATGCGCTCGATGATTTTTAGAGTTGTGTCCACGCCCACATCACTGGTGATAAACACCTCCTCCAGCTGGTCGAGCACTTCATCGTCGATCGTGCTTTTTCCTGCCACAGCGTGAGCGAGCTTGGCAAAAACGCCCTGTTTTGTTTTCTCAAGACCTTTGTCAAGAGTTTCCTTTTTCTCGCGGCTGAACAAAGAGCGGAAAAATCCCTTTTTCTTAGTCGTGTCATCATCCGCCACATCCTCAGCGGCGAATGGCTGCTGTGGTTGCTCCGGTTCAGAGGCTGATGTTGGAACATCGGCTTCCGAAGCCGTTTCGGCAGCAGGGATTGCAGTTTCTACGTTCGACGTGGTGGCATCTTCTGTCACCACAACATCGGGCTGGAGCTGATGGTCAGCTTCTGCCTTCTTGCGGTTAAAAATATCAAATAGAGCCATGACAAATATCCGTTTTCTAATGAAACTGCAAATTTAGTAAAAAAAACTCATTCATTCAGAATCTTTGTCTTTTCGAGCCACAACCAGACAAAACGATGCTTTCTATATGTTAAAATTTTAATGAATTTGCTAAAAATTACGAAAAATCACAACATGTATTACATAATTCACACACAAATTCACTATATTTCGGGGCAAAATTCTTACTTCTTATCTTAACAAGCCTATCAATTCAGGTATTATCTGTATTCACAAATAACTAACAAATACATACATTATGAAGAGATTTATTTATTACCTTGAAGTGTTATGTTTAACATGCACGTTGTGGGCTTGCAGCGACCTTCAAGAACCCATAGTAGATGATGCACTGCAACTATCGCCTGCAGCTCAAAAGGCTAATTATGCAGGTTCCAAAAGTGTCAGTTCTGTAGACATTGATAGAGTGATTCAGAGAGTGAAAGACAAAATTACAGCATACGAAAAGCAATCAAGAACCGGCATCAAAACTGATATTGTTTCTCGTGATGACTTCCGCCTATGTATATGAATCAGAATTCCATTATTCTGAAACATATATTTACATGAATTGGGGCTGGGGCCCCGATGGCGGCAATGGATATTATAGGGATAATGACGTACTGTCTGGCCCCCCTGTGTATTCAATCAGCAATAGAACGAACCTATACGATATTTACCCTAATAATTAATTTGGCAATGAAGACATTAAGATGGAATATAACGGCTATGCTTTTAGTCGTTTTCACCGCAACAATATGGAGCGGATGTAGTGATGATAAAGATGTAATTCTTGACTGTCCACCTCTTCCCGAATACAGAATATACAAGGGTGATGTGCCTGTTTCCGACACGATTCGGGGATTTAACAGTGATTGCGTTATAGAAATCCCGGCCGAAGGAGGGACTTATAGGATAAAATTCTTGCCTGCCGGAAAATGGTTCGAAAGTTATGAGATTGTACAGCCCATCAATTATCGTGGATTGTTGAGGGTTGTGACTGATGGTAGCAATCCTCCCTATGCTAATTATGATGTCACATACGCACCCAACGGAACCGGAGCCTCACGACTTATGACCATAAAGTGTTATAGCCGCATGGGTGTGCTATTAGTAAGTGCATATCAGCCAGCGGCGCACTAATAGCACCACTCTATCATTTTCGGAGCTCATTAAGCGAGGCCGCACCGTAATGTGTTCATTATGGTGCGGCTCGCTCTTTTGCCTTTAGACAAAAACACAGCCGTCTCAGAAATGGGGCGGCTTGATATTGCAGGAGAACTTTGTGTACTATTACTGTCGCCTTCCTTCTTCTCGCAATGAATAACAAGGCTTGACTTTGGCTTCTCTCACCACAGGATAAACCCGTGTGTAGTTCTGCAAAAAAACGGTAAAAAAGCAAGACGGGTCTTAAAAAACGGCTTGCCATGCTCATCGTTTCAGCGAAAAGCAATACCTTTGTAATTTGAAATTCTTGATGGGTTTGATTAGAAAACTCCACATATTACCACTGCTTTTTGTGTTGCTCATAGCATTGGGCGGCGCACGCTCATGGGCTCAGGCCAATGTGCCGGCGGCCAACCGGAAAGACACCACCGCTGCAACTGCCGGAACCGACTCGGTGCGCCAGCGCTTCATCAAGCACAAAGTTGACCTTGACCATGTGGTGGTTTTCTCGGCCAAAGACTCCATCGTGCTGCATGGCCGCAATGTAGCCACCATGCACGGAAGCGGTCATATCACCTATGGCGACATCGACTTGACCGCCGCGCAAATAGCCATGAACATCGACAGCAGCCAAGTGCATGCCATCGGTCAGCCCGACTCGGTGGGCGAACTGCAAGGAAAGCCCATGTATAAGGACAATAGCGGTGAATATGAGTCGCGCATGATGAGCTATAACTTCAAGTCGAAGAAAGGCTATATCACCGACATTGTGACCGAGCAAGGCGAGGGATATCTCACGGGAGGCATCACCAAGAAGATGGAGAACGATGAATATTATCTGAAAGATGGCCGCTACACCACCTGCGACAATCATGAGCATCCCCACTTCTACTTTCAGCTCACCAAGGCCAAAGTGCGCCCCAAGAAGAACGCCGTGACCGGACCGGCCTATATGGTGCTCGAAGACTTGCCGCTCCCCATCGCCGTGCCTTTTGGCTATTTCCCGTTCACCGAGAAATACTCGAGCGGCATTTTGTTTCCCACCTTTGGTGAGGACTATAATCGAGGGTTTTATCTGCGCAATGGCGGTTACTATTTGGCTATCAACAAATATGTGGACCTTGCCCTCACTGGCGAAATCTACACGCGCGGCTCGTGGGGCGTGACAGCCCAGAGCCACTACAACAAGCGCTATAAGTTTCAGGGCAATTTCAACGTGAGTTTTCTGAACACCGTGGATGGCGACAAAGGCGACCCCGACTATGCGGTGATGCATAATTTTCAAGTTCAGTGGAGTCACAGCCAGAATGCCAAAGCAAATCCCAACATGACATTCTCGGCCAGCGTCAATTTCGCCACAAGCGGATATACTCGCAATAACCTCGACACCTACTACACCAACGCTTTTACCGAGAACACCAAAAGCAGCACGGTGAATCTCACCTATAAGATTCCCGACAGCAAATGGAGCATCTCGACCACGGCCAGCATCTCGCAGCGCACCGCCGACTCCACTTTGAGCGTGTCGTTTCCCAACTTCACCATCACCATGTCGCAAACCGCACCATTCAAGCGCAAGCGCGTGGTGGGCGAAGAGCGCTGGTATGAGAAAATCAAATTGTCGTACTCAGGGCGCTTTCAGAACTCGCTCACGGCCAAACAAGACGACTTTTTGCACAAAAGCCTCATTAAAGACTGGCGCAACGGCATGAGCCACACGGTGCCCATCAGTGCCACGTTCAATCTCCTGAAATACTTCAACATCACGCCCTCTATGACGCTCAACGACCGCATGTACACCACAAAAATCAGGCGTGCATGGGATCCTAACGCCAGTGCTGAAATCATGGACACTACCTACAACTTCTACAATGTGTTTGATTTCAACTTTGGCGTGTCGTTCAACACCAAAGTGTATGGTTTCTTCAAGCCCATGTCATTCTTAGGCGACAAGGTGAGCATGATTCGCCACGTGCTCACTCCCACCGTGAGTTTAACTGCCACCCCCGACTTCGGGTCGCCTTTCTGGGGATACTACGGCCACTACGACTATACCGATGCCAACGGAGTGGCACAGCGCCGCAAATACAGCTACTTTTCAGGCAACTTATACGGCAACGCGCCGCAAAGCAAGAGCGGCGTGGTGAGTTTCACGCTGGCCAATAATGTGGAGGCAAAAGTGAAAAGCGACCAAGACAGCACTGGCTTCAAGAAAGTGAGTTTAATTGAAAACCTATCGTTGAGCCAAAGCTATAACATGGCTGCCGACTCCATGCGCTGGAGCAATCTGAACAGCTCCATCTTGCTGCGCCTCACCAAAGGTTTCAATCTGAACTTAAGTGCCACTTGGGATGTCTATAAGTATGCTTTGAACGAATATGGCTCACCCGTGCGCGTGAACAAACTGCGCCTCACCCACGGCGGTGGCTGGGGCAGGCTGGCCAGCACGGGCACATCGTTCAGCTACACTTTCAATAATGAAACTTTCCGCCGCAAGAATCGCAGCAAAAAAGAGAAGCCGGCCGCAACCTCACAAACTCCACGTCAGCAAAGCGATGACGACAGCGACGCGGCCAGCGGCGGAAACACAGGCGACTATCAACTTGATGCCGACGGCTACGCCAAGTGGGATTGCCCATGGAGCCTCACGGCCAACTACTCGGTGAACTACGGTTATGGCTCTTTCAACAAGCGCAAGATGGAATACAACGGCAAGTTCACACATTCGCTGAGCTTTAACGGCAACATTCGTCCCACCAAAAACTGGAACCTGTCGTTCTCGGCCAGCTACGATGTGGAGAACCATAAGATCGCCTATATGAATTGCAACATTTCGCGCCAAATGCACTGTTTTGTGATGTCGGCCAGTTTTGTGCCGGTAGGCCCGTACAAAAGCTACAATTTCCACATTGCTGTGAAGTCGAGCATCTTGCAAGACGTGAAGTATGACAAGCACTCCAGTTATAGCAATGGAATCACGTGGTATTAACGCACGCGGCACTTCTCTCATGAAAAAATTACTCGTGCTTGCGGTGGTACTCGCCAACAACTGCTGCTGGAATGAAAGTCACATAGCGGCACAAAGCGGTGATTCTGCAACTCATATGCCGGCATTTTCCTTCAATCTTCTTGACAGCTTCCAAGCAGCCATTAAAGAAGGTGATTTGCTCTTCTTGGCTCCCATGCAGAGCAACGCCATCACCGCTGTGACGGGTCACTACGACCATGTGGCCATCATGCATCGCATAGGAGGTGAAAACGGCTTCCTCTATGCGCTTGAAGCCATAGGGCGCGGTGTGACGCTCACTCCCATTGACAGCCTCATCTGCCGTGAGCAAGGTAAATCGGCATTGGTACCGGCCCGGGTGGATGGGCTGGATGCCACCGCCAGCGTGCGGCGCGCACTGCGTTACGTGGGTCGCCCCTACGACTGGCTTTATCAGCCCACCGACAGTGCCATTTATTGTAGCGAACTGGTGCAGCTCTCTTATGTGAATAGCCGCGGCCAAGCTGTTTTTGGCACCATTCCCATGAGTTTTCATGACGCGTCGGGACAAATCTCTCCATTCTGGATGGAGCATTATGCCCGGTATGGATTGCCTGTACCTGAAGGAGCGCCCGGCACCAACCCCACGCAGCTGGCCAATGACTCACACGTTACCCTGCTGCCAACAATCGCTCTGCCAACAAAAGTCACGCACTGAGCCGACACCACTTTCAGACCAATGCTTTAATTCTTACTTATGCAGTCCTCTTGGGGAGTGAAAAAAATGGAGGATGGATAAAAATATTGGGGATAAGTGCTTGCCAGTAGTGAATTATTTCGTAACTTTGCAGCGCAATTTTGCAAACTTATATAATAAACCAATCGTAATGTATTTAGATTCAGAGAAAAAGAAAGAGATCTTTGGAACTTACGGTGCCAGCAATACTGATACTGGGTCTCCCGAGGCGCAGATTGCATTATTCTCTTACCGTATTTCCCACCTGACCGAGCATCTGAAGGTCAACAAGAAAGATCATAGCACTCAACGCGCACTGAAGATGCTTGTGGGTAAGCGTCGCAAGTTGCTTGATTACCTGATGCGCAAAGACATCAACCGCTACCGTGCTCTTATCGCCAAGAAGGAGCTGGGTATCCGCAAGTAATCAAGAAAAGCGCACACAAGAGGTGCCGAAAGAACGAAGAATCGTAGCAGGCTATCCTGCTGCGATTCTTTTTTACGATTTTACAGTAATGGAGCCACAACCGGCCAAGTTTCTTTCTACACTCGGAGTAGAGCAAGGAGTAATTCTCTTTTCATGCTCGACGCAGACGTCATGGGCCAAATAAACACCTCTTCACACAGTGTAAAACACTTTGTGCCGAGCCAGTGCAGTGATGTATTTGTCATAGCCTCGATAGAGCCATCCCTTCACGAAAACAAGCCTGCGGGCATTCACAATTCACATAGAGCAAAGCACAAAAAAGCCCCGCGCAATACGAGGCTTTTTAATTTTAATCCTTAACTCGTCGCCGTCAGATTATTTGTTGCGGACGATGGTCACGGCGCGGCTCAGAGGAGCGCTCTTAGGACCGAAGTCTGCATCGGGACGGTTGCGGTCGTCAATTTGAGTGTCGAGGCGGTTCTCGGCAACGCCCTTAGCTACGAGAGCGTTCTTGACGGTAGCAACACGGTCTTTACGAAGACGAGTGTTGATCTTGTCGTGACCAGTGTAGTTGTCAGCCCAACCAGTCAGCTTGTAAGTGTTGTTCTCATCGAGCATCACATCACCCACAGCGTTAACAATGTCGTTCTGCACACCCACGATCTTCGAAACGTTCTTGGGGAAGTAAACGATTGCGAGAGGAGCTTCCTTCTCCACGGGACCGGGAGCGGGAGCCGGTTTCTTGTTCAGGCAGTCGTTCAACTGACGCTCAAGGTCAGCGATTTTGCGGTTAGCAGCTGCCAAACGAGAAGCGAGGGCATCGCCTTCAGCATCGGTGTACTTGTAAGTGGGGCAAACGGGAACAATGGGAGCGGTCCACTCGGTCTTGTTGAACTTGTAAGAAAGACCCAGTTGTGCCGAGGGATACTCAATCCAAGTGCGGTTTCCGTGGCCGTCAACATGCTCTTGCATTTCCTCGAAACGGAGGTCGAGCAACAGGTTGACGTTCTCACACAGACGGAAGGTGTTGAGCAAACCAGCGCGAGCGCTGTAGTTGCGAGCGTGACGCTTCACACCGTCGGTTTTCTTGATGCCATCATAAGCCCAGTCGCCGCGGCCTTCGTCAGCGCGGAAGACTGCCCAGTGGTGGCTGAAGCCAACATAAGGAATAGCGTTGTAGAAACGGCCGGGACGATAGCCACACCACCAGTTGGTGACGTTGATCATCACATCGCCATAAACGCCGATGTTGTTGAACTGCTGCTCGTAAACGTTGGTTTCAACAGCATTGCGATCCATGCGAATGCCCATGTAGCTCTTTGCGTCATTCACATTGGTTGCGCCTTTCATTTGATTGAACTCAGCACCAACACGGAGACCGATGATGGGCGAGAACCATTTACCTACGCCAAGAGCGCCTTTCCAGCCAATACGATCGCTGAAGTCGAGCTTGCTGTCGTACTTCGACATCATCACACCAGCACCACCGGTAGCCTCAACAAACCAGTTGTCTTGGAAGCGGTTGAAAGTGTAGCCCTGAGCAGGATCCTCTACATAAGTAACCTCCTGTGCGCTTGCGACAGCAGGAACCATGAACATAGCACATGCGAGTGCCAGCATAGTAATCTTTTTCATAGACTTACGTTTTTGTATCTGTTAAACATTAATAAATATAGTATTCTCAATCGCAAATTATTGTGCAAATATATGCTATTTTTTTTGAACAAGAATGATTTTTCAAGAAAAAATACGTTTTAACCTCAAAAAAATCTACTTTTTGAGGAATTTTTCGATTTTCTCGGCCACTTTTTCGGCCGTAAATCCAAATTTCTCGTCAAGCACTTTATAGGGGGCCGATGCGCCAAAGTGGTTCAGTCCGTATATTTCTCCCGTGGGCACAAGGCGGCGCAAAGTGGATGGCAAACCTGCCGTGAGCCCAAATGCCGGCACGCCGGATGGGATCACACGGTTGCGATAATCGGCGGGTTGCTCAAAGAACAGGCCGGCCGAGGGTGCCGACACCACTTGTGCCTTGATGCCCTTTGATGCCACCAACTGTGCCGCGGCCACCAGCGTGGCCACTTCCGAGCCATTACCCACAAGTATCACATCGGGATTCTCCACCTTATTTAATATATATGCGCCACGGGCAGCTTGCAAGGCTTCTTCATAGCGGTTGCCCGAAGCCGCCGGCAGGTCGGCCACATCCTGTCGCGAGAGGATGAGCGCAGTGGGCGTGAGGGTGTTTTCCATGGCCATTTTCCAAGCCACTGTGGTTTCGGCCGCATCGGCCGGGCGCAGCACGAGCATGCTGTTTCGGCCGCTGTGGTTTTGCAGTTCTTCCATCAGGCGAATTTGCGCTTCTTGCTCCACCGGCTCATGAGTGGGACCATCCTCACCCACGCGGAATGCGTCGTGAGTCCAGATGAACTTCACCGGCAACTCCATCAGGGCCGAAAGCCTCACGGCAGGTTTCATATAGTCGCTGAACACAAAGAATGTGCCACATGCCGCAATCACGCCGCCATGCAAAGCCATGCCGTTGATGATGGCCGTCATGGCCAGCTCGCTCACGCCAGCATGAAGAAACGCACCTGAAAAATCGTGAGGTTTGAACGCGCCGTTCACTTTCAAGAAAGCGTCGGTCTTGTCGCTATTGGCAAGGTCGGCACTCGACACGATCATATTGTCCACTTCTCCCGCAAGGGCTTTCAGCACATTGGCACTGGCAGCACGAGTGGCAATGCCGGGCTTGTGTGCAATGGAGGAGTAGTCTATCTGTGGCACCTCGCCTTGCACATAGCGGCGCAACTGCTCGGCCTGAGCGGGATGAGCGGCAATCCACGCTTGCTGTGCAGCCTTGCGCTCGGCTGCGATGGTGCGCAATTCTTGCGCCCGCTCGGCATACAGAGCGGCCACTTCGGGGAACACTTGCCACGGGTCGTTCACGTCACCGCCCAGATTTTTTATGGTTTTTTCGTAGTCGGCACCACTTTTGCTGATGGGCTGGCCGTGCGTGCTGCACTGTCCCTCAAAGTTGTCGCCGGTGGCTGTGACGCATCCACGGCCCATCACCGTGCGACCCACGATGAGCGTGGGGCGCTGTTGCTCGGCAAGCGCATGGTCGAGGGCGGAGGCGATGGCCACAGGACTGGTGCCGTCAATCTCTATCACGTTCCAGTTCCATGCGCGATATTTCATGGCCGTGTCCTCGTTGCTCACGGCATCGCAGTCGGTGCTTAACTGCACGGCATTGCTGTCATAAAACATAATCAAGTTGCTCAATCCCAAGTGGCCGGCTATGCGAGCCGCCTCTTGCGAAATGCCCTCCTGCACGCCTCCATCGCTGATGAAAGCAAACGTCTTGTGACTCCAAACCTCGCCAAAGCGCGCCACAAGGAACCGCTCAGCTATGGCGGCACCCACAGCCATGGCGTGTCCCTGACCCAATGGGCCGCTGGTGTTTTCCACACCACGCTTCACGTCCACTTCGGGGTGGCCGGGCGTAACACTGCCCCACTGGCGGAAGTTCTTCAGGTCGTCGGTAGTGTATTTGCCGGCGAGATGCAACACCCCATAGAGCATGGGCGACATGTGCCCGGGGTCAAGGAAAAAACGGTCGCGCGATATCCATGAGGAATCGTCGGGGTCGGCAACAAGATATTGCGAATAGAGAATATTCACAAAGTCAGCACCGCCCATTGGACCGCCGGGATGCCCCGACTTGGCATTTTCAACCATTGTGGCCGCCAAGATTCGGATGTTGTTGGCAGCGCGATTCATCAGATTTTCGTTTATCATTTTCTACTTGATTAGAGAGATATATTTAATGTGCGAATTTACGACAAATTCATGAATCGGGCAACAATTCATCAGAAAATTCTCACCAATGCAGCAATGGCCACCATGCGGCATGCATGGTGGCCATTGCTTTGTGATGAACTGTGTGGTGTCTTAATCAACCACGATCTCTTTATTCACATTTTTGCTGCCCACAAGCGCATAGAACAGGATGTAGGCCGCACATAGAATCACCAGCAAGAAGCTCCACAAGAATGAATGGGTGCAATCGGCCAGCCAGCCTTGCAGCGGAATGAGCACGCCACCGCCAAACACCATCGTCATGAAAGCGCCGGAAGCGATACTGGTGTATTTTCCCAATCCCTCAACGGCCATGTTGAAGATGCCGCCCCACATCACCGATGTGCAAAGGCCTATCAGCACAAAAAACATAATGCCCACAGGCACTTGAGCCGTGATAATCTTCAGGTTAGCCCAGTCCACACCCGGCATGTTCACTGTGATGTCGCTGGGCAAGAACATACCCAAAAGCAAGAACAGGATTGCAATCGAGGCTACAGTGGCAATTTGCTTGCGGCTGCTCACCAACGCTCCCACCATACCGCCCAGCAGGCGTCCCACCAGCATCAGGAACCAATATACGGCCACAATAGTACCGGCAATAGTGGCATCAATGCCCAAACCCGGAGTAACGGCATCGGCTGCCGTAGTGAGGTATTGCAACACATAGGTGGGAGGCCCCACTTCCAATCCCATATATAAGAAGATGGCCAAGATGCCCAGATTGAAGTGGCGGAAGGAGAAGGCACTGTGAGGATCTTTCTCAGCCTTTGCCATGCTCTTGATTTCCTTTTTCTCCTCGGCCACGACATTGCGCTCAAGCTCCGGTTCCTTGATTTTTGCAAACAACAGCACTATAAATGCCGCGGCAAACACGCCCAATGCGATGAACAGGGCCGGTGTGGCGTCGCTGATTTGCGCCTTGGTGGCGTCGCCAATGAGCGAGCCCATGATGATGGTCACAGCCACTGCGGCAAACGAGTTACACACGCCGCCAAACTGAATGAGCTGGTTGCCCGTGTTGCCACCGCCGCCCAAGATGTTGAGCATGGGATTCACCACCGTGTTGAGCATGCACATGCAGAAACCGGCAATAAAGGCACCTATCAGGTACACCCAGAAACTCTGCACGCTTTCCCAGCCACTCATATATTGAATGAAAACGCCAATGAAACCTATGGCAATTGCCAATAGAGCCGTTCTCTTGTAACCAATCTTTTTGAGCAACATTCCACTGGGGATTCCCATCAGCAGATAGGCGATGAAGTTGGCACTGTTGCCGAGCTGGGCGGCAGCATTCGATGCGCCAAACTGGTTCTTAACAATCACTGCCATGGGTGAGCACAGGTTGGTCACAAAGGCAATCATGGCAAATAGGAAAAACATCATGATGATGGCAATCCACTGTTTTTTCTCTTGCGACATAGTCTTAAATAGTTTTTATGGTTTTCAATGTTGTGAGTTGCAAAATTAAGCAATTTATTCCAAAACGGCAACGCCCTCAGCCTTTTCAGTACTCGCGAGGGCCAAAAATGGAGCTGCCCACCCTAATTAGCGTCGCTCCACACTCCACGGCTATGGGCCAATCATCGCTCATGCCCATGCTGATTTGAGAGAAAGCCTCGTCCTCGGGGAAAAACTCTTCTTTTACAACCCGAAAGGTATCGCGCACCAGAGTAAATTCTTGAGCAATCAGCGATGCATCGTCGGCATGGGTGGCCATGGCCATCAGTCCACACAGGCGCACATGCTCAAGTCCCGTCAACTCTTCGGTGGCCAGTGCGGCCAGCAATTCATCTATGGCAAAACCCGTTTAGGTCTGCTCTTGCGCCACATGCAGCTGCAACAGCACGTCCACATTGCGACCTATGCGAGCGGCTTCTTTCTCAATCAGGCGCAGCAACTCCACCGAGTCCACGCTCTCAATCATCGCCACATGAGGCATCAGCTGGCGCACTTTATTGCGCTGTAAGTGGCCTATCATGTGCCAACGCACGTCATCGGGCAGCTGTGGGGCTTTCGCCACCAGCTCCTGCACCCGGTTTTCTCCAAAAATGCGCTGACCGGCATCATAGGCCTGCCGAATAGCTTCCACCGGATGGAATTTCGAAACAGCCACAAGCTCCACCCTTTTGGGGAGCCGGCTGCGCAAGCTTTCAAGATTCTGGGCTATCAACGTCATTTCGCCTTTTACGCCTGTTCTTTTTGAGCCGCTTTATCAGCAAGGGTGCGAGTCAAATCGGCACCAAACACATCCATAATCATTGTTTCAGTAATCGACGCGATCTCAAAATCGGCCATAGTGTCCTTCATTCCCTGCATGAACACGTCGAGGGCCTGCTTGAACTCGCTGGCTTGCACCAGTTGGAAAGTGGCCGTTTTCTTCTCGGCCGCCGTCTTCTCATCAATGGTGATGAAATTGGTTTTGACCTTATACCAGCGATCTCCCGCTTCATTGTAGAAGATGTCGCTAATGTTCACGCGGCGCACGGCCGTCACCTAAAACTCTCCCGATATAAAGGGTAGCATTTCC
>JAFVCX010000142.1 GCA_017478855.1 Muribaculaceae bacterium
ACCCGGATCTTGGGCTTGCTCTTCTTCGAGGGCCGCGATTTCCTCACGGGTCAAGTCGGTGAAAATCTTGATGTAGCGGGCCGCGTCCTCATCGCTCACATTGAGCCAGAACTGATAGAACTTATAGGGCGAGGTGCGTGCCGGATCGAGCCACACATTGCCGCCCTCTGTCTTGCCAAACTTGGTGCCGTCGGCCTTCGTGATGAGCGGGCAGGTGATGGCGAAAGCCTCACCGCCGTTCATGCGGCGAATCAGCTCCGAGCCGGTGGTGATGTTGCCCCACTGGTCGCTGCCGCCCATTTGCAGCCGGCAACCCTCCTGCTCATACAGATGCAGGAAGTCATAGCCTTGCAGCAACTGATAGCTGAACTCGGTGAACGACATGCCGTGGTCGGCATTGGCGGCCAAGCGCTTTTTCACCGAGTCTTTGGCCATCATATAGTTCACGGTGATGTGCTTGCCAATGTCGCGAATGAAGTTCAGGAAGCTATACCCCTTCATCCAGTCATAGTTGTTCACCAGAATGGCATGGTTGGGGGCATCGCTGTCAAAATCAAGGAATTTGGCCAGCTGGCGGCGAATGCATTCCTGATCGTGGCGCAGCGTTTCCTCGTCGATGAGCACACGCTCCTGCGATTTCATGGAGGGGTCGCCAATCATGCCCGTGGCACCGCCAATCAGGGCGATGGGGCGATGGCCTGCACGCTGAAAGTGCTTCAGCATCATGATGCCCACCAAGTGGCCAATGTGCAATGAGTCGGCGGTGGGGTCGATGCCCACGTAGCCCGACGTCATTTCTTTGTTGAGTTGTTCTTCTGTTCCGGGCATGATGTTGTTAATCATGCCACGCCAAGTAAGTTCTTCTACAAAATTCATCGAATGAGTAAATTTTTTTTGAAACATTAAAAATTTTCAGCCTGCAAAGATAATCAAAACCTGCCGCATTGTCATGCCAAAAATCTTTTTTTGTTTTTGTTGCCCCGATTCGGCGCATTTTCATTACCCTAAAATGAGTGCTCATTTTCAGTGTTTTGCCGCATTGCGAGCCGCGGGCGATTTCTTCATGGAGGTCGTTCTTGTTGCTTAATGTGCAGACTCACAATAAAATGCGGGCCACATGGAGGGCGGTATCGCCACGGCGGCAAGTGTGATGAGACGGGGTGGCGCGGTGCGGCACCACGCGCTACCTTTGCACCGCAAAGCGCGAAAGATGGTCATCTTCGCCCCATTTTGCATGAGATATCAAAAAAAAACACTAACTTTGGCCTGAATTGGCTATTCAAAAAACTTTTGAATTATGGCAAAAAAAGACAACAAACTTAAAAACAATGAAATTAGAGCGTCGCGTCTACCACGACAGGGTGATCAACTTTTTCAATGAAGAAGACGCGGCTTTCAACTACAAGCAGGTGAGCGCCGCCGTGGCAGCCACCACTCCCAAACAGCGGGCACTTGTAGTGGAAATTCTGGAACAACTGGCCATCGACGGCTTCTTGGCCGACGCTGGCAATGGCAAATATAAGGCCGCCAAACTCTCGATGGTGGCCGAGGGTATCTTCATTCGTCGCAGCAACGGCAAAAACAGCGTGGACATTCATGCCGACGACGGGAAAACCATCATGGTGGCCGAGCGCAACTCGATGCACGCCCTGAACGGCGATCGCGTGATGGTACACATCAGCGCGGCACGCCACGGCATGGAGCCGGAGGCCGAGGTGATCCAGATTGTGCAGCGCAAGGAGCAGGTGTTCATCGGCACCCTGCTGGTGAAAAAATATTTCGCGCAACTGGTGACCGACAGCAAGTTTCTCGCCACCGACATCTTCATCCCCCTCGATCAGCTCAAAGGCGGCAACACGGGCGATAAGGTGGTGGCACGCATCGTCGACTGGCCCGAAGATGCCAATACCCCAATAGGCGAGGTGGTGGATGTGCTGGGCAAGGCCGGCGAGAATAACGCCGAGATTCACGCCATTCTGGCCGAGTTTGGCCTGCCCTACAAATATCCTGAAAACGTGGAACGGGCAGCCAAGAAAATCGATGCCACCATCACTCCCGAAGAAGTGGCACGCCGGCGCGACATGCGTGGTGTCACCACCTTCACCATCGATCCTGCCGACGCTAAGGACTTCGACGACGCGCTCTCTTTCCAGCGTCTGCCCAACGGCAACTATGAGGTGGGTGTGCACATTGCCGACGTGACCCACTATGTGACACCCGGCACCGTCATCGACCGTGAAGCCTACGACAGGGCCACGTCGGTCTATTTGGTAGACCGCACCGTGCCCATGCTCCCTGAGCGGCTGTGCAACTACATTTGCTCGCTGCGCCCCGACGAGGACAAGCTCACCCACTCGGTCATCTTCGAAGTGGATGCCGAAGCCCGTGTGAAAAAATACCAGATTTGCCACACGGTCACGCGCAGCATCAGGCGCTTCTCTTATGAGCAGGCGCAACAAGTGATTGAAACCGGCGAGGGTGACCTCAAAGATGAGATTCTCATTCTCAACGACCTTGCGCAAAAACTGCGCAAGCAACGATTTGAGGAAGGCGGCTCGGTGGCCTTTAACCGTGAGGAAATCAAGGTTGAGATTGATGAGAAGGGCCATCCCACCGCCGTGGTTCCACACGTTTCCAAAGAAGCCAATAAGCTCATCGAGGAATGGATGCTGCTGGCAAACCGCACGGTGGCCGCCCACATAGGCAAGGTGCCCAAAGGGAAAAAGGCCAAAGCCATGATTTATCGCATCCACGAGTCGCCCGATGCCGAGAAGCTCCAGAATTTTGCCGACGTGGCGGCCCACTTTGGCTATAAGGTGAAAACCACAGGCGATGCCAAGAACGTGAACAAGAGCATCAACCGCATGCTCGAAAAAGCAGCCGGGAAACCTGAGGAGCAACTCCTCTCCATTTTGGCCATCCGCTCGATGGCAAAAGCCGTCTACTCGGCTGAGAACGTGGGTCACTACGGCCTCGCTTTCGACTACTACACACACTTCACCTCACCCATTCGCCGCTACCCCGACATGATGGTGCACCGCCTGCTCGACCGCTATGCCGTGAAAGGCTCGCGCAGCGTCGGTTTGGAGCAGCTGGAGGAAGATTGCCAGCATGTGAGCGCCCAAGAGGCGCTGGCGGCGCAGGCCGAGCGTGCCTCCATCAAGTATAAGGAAGTGGAGTTTATGGGCGACCGCCTCGGCAAGGTGTATGAAGGGCATGTGTCGGGCGTGACCGAGTGGGGTCTCTATGTGGAGCTCGATGAAACCCACTGCGAGGGCATGATTCCCATAAGGGATCTTGACGATGACTTCTATGAGTTTGACGAGGCCAACTATCTTGTGCGTGGCCGCCGCCGGCACCGCACCTACCAGCTGGGCGACCGCATCACCATTCAGGTGGCTCGTGCCGACCTCGTTAAGAAACAGCTCGACTTTGTGCTCGTGGATGAAAACCATCCGGCCGACTCGCAGCGCATTGACCGTGCCCCTATCACCGAAGAAAACGGTGGGGTGGTGGCACGCCTGTCGCGCGACGAGAAACGGCGTGCCGAGCACGAGGGCGCGGCGGCATCCAAACGCACTCGGCGCGACCGTCGTGGCAACAGCACCAAGCGCAATGCCGCCGCAGCCGGCAGGGCCGGTAGCCGCAACAAATCGCGCTCCGGCTCGAAAAAACGCCACCGCTCATGAGCCAAGACCCCATGGGGCACAGCTTCTCACCCGTCTTTACGCCGCCGCTCCTCCTCGCTCATGAACGGGGAGGGCGGTGACTTGTGGCTGCAATAAAGCATAAAAACCACAAAAAAAGTGTGTGTTTGCATTTTTTGTAATAATTTTGTAACCGAGAGAATTTTGTTTTTAACATTCACGTCTTAATTGATTGAAACACTTTATTAGGGTAAATGGACTATTCTTGGGTTAATCTGTTGGCTCTGCTGGGGTCGGTGGGCCTGTTCCTCTATGGAATGAAGGTCATGAGTGAAGGATTGCAAAAAGTGGCGGGCAACAGATTGCGCAGCATTCTGTCGGCCATGACGCGCAACCGCGCCACGGGCGTGATGACGGGAATGGTCATCACCGCGCTCATTCAAAGTTCCAGTGCGTCCACCGTGATGATTGTGAGCTTTGTGAATGCGGGCCTGATGAGTCTTGAGCAATCAATGGCGGTTATCCTCGGTGCCAACATGGGCTCCACCTTCACTTCGTGGATTGTGTCGTTCTTCGGCTTCAAGGTCGATATGAACGCCTTCACGCTCCCGCTGCTGGCCTTTGCCGTGCCCATGCTGTTTTTGAAGAAGAACACCTATCGCAACTTGGGCGAATTTCTCATAGGATTTGTGTTTCTCTTCATGGGTCTTGCCGCCATCAACGCCAATGTGCCCGACCTCTCGAAGTCGCCTGAGATTTTTGAGTCGCTGCAGGCCTACACCTCCATGGGGTTCTGGTCGCTGCTCATTTTCTTCGTTTTCGGTCTGCTGGTGACGCTGGTCATCCAGTCGAGCGCGGCCACGTTTGCCATTGTGCTCATTATGGGCATCAAGGGGTGGATTCCCTTTGATATGGCTTGTGCCATAGTGCTGGGCGGCAATGTGGGCACCACCATCACGCCGCTGCTGGCCTCGCTGGGCGGCAATGTGGCGGCCAAAAAGGCGGCCATGGGTCACTTGGTGTATAACTTGGTGAGCGCGGCATGGATGCTGGTGGTGTTTTTCCCCTTTGTGGACATGATTGTGTGGCTCACGCGCGATGTGCTGCACAGCGGCGACCCCACGGCGCTCTACGATGCCGTCAAGGCCGGCGACACGACCCACTTGGCCGCCCTGCAATTCACCATGTCGTTTGGCCTCACGCTCTACCACACGGTGTATAACCTGTTTAGCCTTATCATCGCCCTGCCGTTCACCGATTATTTGGTGAAGATTGTGAACAGCGTGGTCAAGACGCACAAAAAGGACGAGGAAGAGTTTCAGCTCAAATACATCTCGGCCGGCCTTGTGGGTGCCAGCGAGCTGAACCTGCTGGCCGCGCAAAAAGAGATTGTGGTGTTTGCGCAGCGCGTGGAGCGCATGCTGGGCATGGTCAAAACGCTCATCCACACCAAGACGGGGACTGAAGATTTCAATAAGCTCTACTCGCGGGTGGAGAAATATGAAGACATTGCCGACAGTATGGAGTTTGAAATCGCCAAATTCCTCAATACGGTGATTGACGGGCGTTTGAGCCACGACGGCAAGTTGCGAGTGAGCACCATGCTCAACATCGTGAGCGAGCTGGAGAGCGTGGCCGACAGTTGCTACAACATCGCCAAGACGCTGGTGCGCAAGGAAGAGGCGCAGGCCCACTTCAGCGAATATAATTACCAGAATATCGACACCATATTCAAATATGTGAGCGAGGCGATGAGCAACATGATTGCCGTGGTGTGCGACATGGACAACGCCACCCCCGAAGACCTCACACGCAGCTACGACAAGGAGCGCGAAATCAATAACTTCCGCAACCAGTGCCGCACCGAGAATATTGAGAATATCAATCAAAAGAAATATCCTTACTCGGCAGGCATCTTCTATATGGACGTGATTTGCGAAGCCGAGAAGCTGGCCGACTATATCGTGAATGTGATTGACAGCGTGGAGGAGCAAATTCGCCGCAGCCGTCTGGATGAGGCGGGAATGCCCGTCATTGTGGATGAATTGAACCCTGAGAAAAAGAATTTGAGATAAAAAACAGTGAAACAACTAATAACTAAAACATTATGAAAGAATTAAAAGGAACAAAAACGGAACAAAACCTGATGACGGCTTTTGCCGGTGAGTCGGAAGCGCGCAATAAGTACACCTACTATGCCTCAAAGGCCAAGAAGGACGGTTATGTGCAAATCGCGGCCATCTTTGAGGAAACCGCGGCGCAAGAAAAAGAGCATGCCAAGATGTGGTTCAAACTTTTGCAGGGCGGAGCCATCAAGAGCACTCCTGAGAATCTGCTCGATGCCGCCAAGGGTGAGAACTATGAGTGGACCGACATGTATGCCGAGATGGCTCGCGTGGCCCGCGAGGAAGGGTTTGTGGAGATTGCCGAGAAGATGGAGGGCGTAGCTGCCATCGAGAAGACGCATGAGGAACGCTATCGCAAGCTGCTCAAGAACATTGAGGACGAAGTGGTGTTCTCGCGCGACGGCGACTGCATTTGGCAGTGCACCAACTGCGGCCACATCGTGGTGGGCAAGAAAGCTCCCGAAAAATGCCCGGTGTGCGACCATCCGCAGGCCTATTTCCAAATCAAGGCCGAGAACTATTAAGCCACCGGTTGTAGAAGGACATCACGCCGGCCTGACGCGGACTTTTACACGCCCTGCATCAAGAATCCGAAGATGATGTAGGCGGCCAGCAGCACCAGTGTCCACATCACTGTGCGCCACAAGCATCCCCAAGAAGAGATGGGTTGCCACCAGTGGCGCACGTTTTTTGTCTTGCTTTTGCCGGCAGTGGAGCTGGCGCGGCGGGGCGTGGCGCTGCCGCGGGATTGCCGTGCGGTTTTCGTGCGAGGCGGTGGTGTGGCCGTGCGCTGGGGGCGGCTGGTGGTGCTGTCGTCCGAAGTGAATTGAATGGGCTTGGTGCGTGCGGGAGGAGTGGCCTTCTTTGCCGTGTGTCCCGCATAGCCGGCCACTTTGTCGCTGGTGAGGCACTGCGGGCAGAGCACCACGCCACGCGTTTCTTGCAGCTGTTCGTCGGAGAAAGTGATGCGCTTTCCGCAATTTTTGCAAATCCAATCCATAACTAAAGTTATGCCTCGTAGTGAATGAGAGCTTTGGTAACCACGCGCCACTGGCCGCGTTCGCACAGGGCCTCTCCCTCACGGTCGGTGACGATGCGCGTCATTCCTGCTGACACCTGAATGGACTGCCCCTCGCAGGCGCGCGTGAGGTTCTCGGTGGGCATCATGAGGGCAAAACGATGCACGTCGCGATGGTCAATCACGGCAAAGGAGCCATGCTCGCCGTCGGTGGTGGTGAGAGCAAACAGAGAGTTGCCCAGCTCGAACTGCCGGCTCACGCGGGTGAATCGTCCGTTTCCGTCGGCTTTGGCCAAATAGAGGGTTGTGGGTTGTGTTTGGCGTGGCTCGGTGGGCTCACTTGTCGCAACGCTCTTTGTGGGCAGGGGATGGGCCTGACGTTGCTCAAGAGTGGCCACTCGCTGCTGCAAAACGGCGATTTGGTCGCTGGCTTCGTTGGCGAGCTGCTGCATGTTGTGGTGCAGATTGTCAAGCTCGGCATGTGTGGCGGCTTGCGCTTGCAAGAGGGTGCGCCTCGTCCACCAAGCTGCGGCTCCGGCACCCAGTGCGAGCAGAGCCAGCAAGATGTCGCACGCAAGGCGACCTTTGAACTTGCCGCGCGCCTCAGGAGGCAGCGGCGGACGTTGTCCGTGCATGAGGTCGAGCTCCTCAAAGTTGGTGTCGGTGGGGACAAAACGTTCTTCGGTCACGCTCCCGTAGGTGTCGGCCGTGGGGTCTGAAAGGGTGGCGGTCGTGTCGGGGGTCTGCGCAGCCATCATCAGAGCACACAGGCAGGAGAATGCTAAGAATAGTCGTTTCATGGCATTATGCGTTGTTGTTGCGGTAACGGGTAATCACGTCGTTACACAGGTTTTTAAGTAAGTTGTAGCGAATGGTGCCGATGATGGGGTAGAAGAAAGGCACATCTTGCACCACATCGTCGGGTTCGTAGCGTCCCGCAAGGAAGCTGTTGATGCCGGCTGTGAGATAATTGGGCAAATCCCGGCCCACCACCTCGGTGAAGAGGCGCAGCACGGTGTTGTCGATGCCAAAGTCGTCTTTGGTGGTCTTGTCGAGCAAGGACAGGAAGAAGTCGTTGAAAAGATTCACTTGCTCCACCAGCCGGTTGCGCGTTTCGATGCTGCCCATTGCGTCCATAGTGAGTTGCTCGCCATCAATCATGGAGTGGCAATACTTCAGCTGGGCGGTATTGCGCGAGCTGTAGGCTTGGGTTGAGACTTGCCCGTCGAGCCGCTGGTTTTCGAGCTTGATGCCGCCCCGGCAGGTGATTTGCTTGGGGCTTTGGGTTTCAATCTTGATTTCGAACTGCTCGTTGAACTTCCGGCCGAACACACGCTCAAAGATGGTGAGAGTGAGCTCCTGCACTTGCTGCCGGCTGCCCACGATGTTAAGAATCTTCGAGCCGGTGCCGCTAAAATACACCTGCTTGGGCATTTCGTAACCCCGTGCCAGCATGGTGTGGGCAATGTAGTAAATGAGTGCGCTATAGAAGTACAGGAAGACGAGTTTGCGCTGCTCGTCATTGCGCAGCAAGGTGTTGTAACTGTACAGATTGCGGTCGATTTCACGCAAGTCGCGCAGCTCCTCCACATTCTCGATGGAGAACAGATAAGCGTTGATGTCCTCACTGCGCTTTTGCCGCATGATGTCTTGCAAAATGCTGGAAAGATAGGAGATGCCGGCACTGCGGTCGCTCGCGATGAGCTGGGTGAAGTAGCGGCAATAGTGCTGCAAGAGCGGATTGGTGTCGGCATCGCGCTCGCTGAAGGCATCGCCAAAGATGGCATTGCCGGCAAAGCGGAACGAAGATATGGCCACCGGCTGGCTGTGCATGCGGTCGGGCGTGGGCTGATAGACAACCACATCGCTGGTGCCGCCACCAATGTCGATGGACACATAGCTGCTGCCACTCACTTCGGCTCCTTTATAATAAAACGCCGGAGCGATAGATTCGGGATAGGCCTGCAAGTGGCTCAGGTCGTCGCCCATGTAGGTGCGATAGAGGTCGGTCCACGCGTCTTGCAACTTGCGCCGGTCGCTGCCGCCCATGCTCACAGGATAAAAATAGATGACCTGCACGCGGGTTGTGTCGACGTTCTCGATGAGCGCTTTGGCCTTGATGAGCAGCATAAGTTCGCGCAAAAATTCCCGCGAGAGGGTAGTGTCGCCCATCCATTTGAGGTTGGTGGTCACCTCATAACCATCAAAGTAGCGTCGCTCATACAAGAATGGGATGTTGAGGTCATGAAACAGCCGGTTGCCGCCATCGCTGCCAAAATTGCGCGCTAAAGCCGAGCGCAAGGGGAAGCCATACACTCCACCTATCTCATCGGGCAGGAATTCGATGCGCTGCAACTGGTGCGCGATGTCGATGCCTCCTTGCTTGAGCAAGGGCGCGATGAGCGTTTGCCGGCTGCTTCGCTCAAAGGCGAGCGGCTGCGACGCTTGACCGCGGTCGGCCCACTCCACATGGGTGTTGGTGGTGCCAAAGTCCACCGCGAAGATAAGTTCTCGCGCCGAGGGCGAGTAGGGTGGCCATTGGGGAATGATGAGTCCGGTGAAATTGCCTTGCGGAGTGTGCAGAGTGGTTTCGGCGTAGTCCCAAGTGCCAGCCACATCATAATAGGTGGTGGTGAACACAGCGCTGGCACGCTGCTTGGCTGTGGTGTTCACGTCGCGTGTGCCCTCTTGGTCACGCAAAAACCGCAAGGTGGTTTGGGTGTGGGGCATCATGGCGAAGAGCTGCACGGTGTAGTCATCGTTGCGGCTTGTGCGCACAAAGGGGAAGACGGCAATACTCATCACGGCATCCACGATGCGCCCCGTGCCTCGCCGCTCATCCCACTGCCAAGTGGGGTCGGCAGTGGCTACATATCGTCGAGAAAGTTCTATATAACGCTTCTTGACGGGAATGCGCAGGGTCACCGTGACCGAATCGTCGCCGCCTACGGCTATTTCCAGCATGTTGCGCCCGCACACTTGGCCTTTGAGGTCGGCGGCCGCGAACCAGTTGAAGAACTCGGGCATCACAGGCAGCAGAAAGCCATGCCGCGCCTCACCCCTTTCGACGGTGAGGTTGCCGTCGAAATAGTGGTCGGAATCTATGGCGTTGCTCAAACGAATGAGCGTGTCGCTCAGCACATCGCTTGTGGTGATGAAGGGATACTGAATGGCGGTGTCGGGCAGTCGCCGCTCGTTAAGAGGCAGATTGCCGGTGAGCACCTCGGTGGCGCTATCCCACTCCTTGTCGATATAGCGATAGTGCTCCACGCTGCCGTTAAAGGCACTGCGCAGCACAAGGGGCAGGGTGGAGCCGGCGGGCTGCTCGCGGGTGGGCTGAATCACAAAATCGCTTTGCGCCGCATCGCTGCGAATGTCGCGCACGCGTTTATGGTAAAGCCTTGCTCCCAGCACGCTCACGTCCATGCCTTCGCCAAAAGGTTCAAAGGCCTGTTCCAGCCGCTCCAGCACCACGGGTGCCTGCTCACGGCTGAGCGCGTTCAGATTGGGGATGGCCTCGGTGATGCGGCGATACAGGTCGGGGCGGCGCAGCCGCAGGAAATCGGCATTATGTATCATATAACGATAGACCTCGCCGGCGCGCTCGCGCAGCACGGGATAGGCATTCATGAGCAAGTACATGTAGTAGACGAAATCCTCGTCGCGCTCCCACAGGGCACGGTCGCTCGAGAAGAGCGACACACCTTGCTCCACCTTGATGTCATGAACGGCACCGGTGACCGGCGCGGCCATCACCACGGTAGAGGGAGAGGTACCGCCCAGCACTTTGTTGTCCCAAATGATGATGTGCCAATCGTGCAGCGTGTCGAAGTTATACACCGAATCGCTGGCCAAGAACAGCTCAAGCGTTTCGCCATAGAGGCGGTGGTGCGGATTGACCCGCAACTGAGCCAGCTGCTCCTCGCGGTTCCAGCGCACGATGCGCAGCTGCTTTTTGTGGTTCTCGAAGTCGAAAAACAGCTGCGCCACATCGAGGGCATTCGACACCAGCCGCTCATTCATGGCTGCTCCCCGCAAGTTGGGGTTGGCCAGTTGCGCAAAGGCGTTTTTCACGAGGTCGAGTTGCGCAAAGGGGCTGGGGATGGCCGTGCGCGGGCTGCGCGCCAGTCCGCCGTCGGGGTCTTTGATGCGTGCGATGTCGTCGTCCTGATAAGGCTCCACAGGAATCCAGTCCTCGGCACCTCCGCGCGATGTTTTGTTGCTATAAGAAAGTATTTCGCTCATATCGTTGTTGCGTGGTGATTTAGTTGATGTTTTCGTAGCGGTCGGCAATGATGCGTGTTGCCGCGCGGTTGAAGAGGTCGAGCAGTTTGAATTCTGCCGAATGGTCGCCGTAGTTGCTGTCGCGGCTCAGGCGGTTCATCTCGGCTTTGAATACGTTGTTGTCCACCGATTTGTTCCACAACAACGAGCGGCGTGTGGTCACTCCGGTGATGGCTCGGTTCATGTCGGTTTCGCCCATGGCAAACAGGTTGACCGAGCGGTTATTGTCGTGCATCTCGGCGAGCCATTCGGCATAGGCCCGCATGAAGTCTTCGCTCAGGGTGCGATGGAATTGTGAGGCCAAGAAATCGCGCTTGATTTTGGGACTGTCCTCGGTGAAACCTTGCCCAATCATGCAGCTGAAGCCGGTGCGCAAATAGAGAAAAAACAGATGGAACTTGACGAGCGGTTCATACACGAGTCGTCGTGTGGCGGCACGCAGGGTGAGGAAATTCACGTTGCGCTCGTCTTTGTCGAGGGCAAATTCATAAGCGCTCGTGGGCAGCGGGAATCCGTCGGGGTCGCTCAGCTTGGAGATGGGCAATCCTGCAAATTTGAGTGGCGCGAGCGCACCCACCAGCTCCACCAAGTGGGCCCGGTTGCGCTGGCCATGCTCGCCCGGGTCGTAGACGTAGGGCTTGCTCACCTCTTGGTCGCCCACATAGAAGATGGTGTTCAGGTTGGAGTCATTGGCACCGGTGAGCGTATCCTTATAATAATAGAGCGCACTTTGCGTCTTGACGATGAAGTCGGCCTTGTCGATGCGCCTGTCCTCGTTGTGCTCAATATTGAAGTAGGGCAACACGGTGAGCCCGCCAATGGGTGCGCGGCGCAGCACGTCGCGGTTATTGATGTCGAGGTTGGCCGCTTGGCGAATGTTCTTGACCATGATGGGGAAACCTGCCGCACCTGTGCCGCCAAAGATGGAGCTGATGAAGAAAATGCGGTCGCCGGCGTTGAATACGTTGGCAAAGGCCTTGAACTCATCAGAATCCTTGATTTCGTTGAGGGCCACGCTGCCAATGTTGGGCGAGCCCACGAAGCCGATGTTCATCTTGTTTTCAAGCTGATAGTCGGCAAAGAGCAGCGAGGTGAGGGCTTGGTTGGCTTCGTTCATAGTGTCGTAGCCAATGAAATCGCGGAATTTCTCACGTTCCACCGCTCCGAGATTGAAGATGAAGGTGTCGTTGAGCTGGATGGAGCTGTCGCTCATGATTTCACGCAGGGTGACAAACCGTGTGGCGAAGAAGCCCTCGGCGTTGAGCCGGTTGCCATATAGCCGCTGGCGCAGCATGCGATACTGGGTGAGCAAGGCTTCGGTGCGCTTGAGGTCTTCGTTGCTCTTGTGGGGGTCGATGATGACGGGCACAATCTCAACGTTGGGCACGGGCTGGCCGTTTTCATCGACCGGTCGCACTCCCGCGGCCGAAAGCATGATGAGCGACTTGAGAACGCGGCTACCGGTGCCGCCTATTGCAAAGAGGAATAATCTCATGGTGAAAACCTGTTATCAGGAAAAAGTAAAATCGTGTTATTGTGGAATGGGGGTGTGCCGGCAGTTGCTGCTCCACCACCGCATGGAGAACGAGGCGACCACAAAAAGCAAGGCGCTCCACACCACATTGCCCAGCTCGAAGCTGAAAGTTTCGAGCTGATAGTCGAGCCCGGCATCGCTGAAAGCGTGGCTGATGACCAAATAGCTGACGATGGGAGTGAGCAAGGCCACGACGGCGAGCACGGCCAGCCAGTGCCACCAGCGGTCGAAGCGCACGCTATTGATGGCATAATAATAGATGGCGGCCGCTCCCCATGCCATGCCGATGGTGATGAGAGTGGCGGTTTCGTAGAGGCCCAAGTTCCAGAGTTGGTCGTTGAATCCGCTGGAATAATAGAGCGCATTGTAGGCATCCTCGCGCATCAGGAAGAAAACGATGGTGACGAGAATGCCGGCTATCAAGAAAATCAGGTTGCGTTTCATGTGCTGTGTGATGACTGGTTGCTGTATTGAGGATTAGACGAACTGAAAAAGCTGAAAAGTTGCGAGCCGAAGAACTATTTCACAAGTTTTAACCGCAGGGTGGTGTAACTCGCGGCGTTGCCAAAGGCATCTTGCATGCCTTGCATCCATTGCAGCAGGCCCAGCGTGGTGGAAGCAAACTGCGGCGCGAGGGGGTTGCTGTCGTCGTCGGCAGAGGTTTGTGCCACCCAAGCAGGGAAATCGTTGCGCAGCTCAATGGTGACCTCATCGCGCACGCCTTGCAGCTTGCCGGTGAGCGTGAGCAGGTGGGTTTTGCCCTCGAGATATTGCCGGTTGTTGGCCGTAATCATTTGTGGTGTGATGGGCGTTACCTGCAAGGTGAAGTTGCTTAGGGAGCGCACGTTGTAGTTGGCGGCATCGGCGAGAAATGGCTCGCTTTGCTGCACGGGGCTCAAGTCGGCCGCAAGGGAGAAGCACAAGATGCCTGTTTCCTTGTCGCCCTCGCATTTCTCAAGCAAATCGGCTTCTTTGTGCGAGGGACGATAACGGCCCGCATCGTTGGCCCAGCCGGGCACCAAACAGTGGTCCACCTCATGTTCCTCTTGGTTGAAGCGGTAGGAATGAAGTGCCCGCGCAGGATGGAGGAAAGACTGGTAACGGGCATCGCGCGTCATGGCGTCGAGGCACGGTGTGTCGGCGATAAGCAGCAGGTAGAAGGGCCTCATGCCGCTATAATTCACGGGCTGTCCGGTGTAGGGGTAGTACTTGCCGTTGTAGTCGCCCATGATTTGCGTCACGACCACCGATTTGCCTTTGTAGTTGCGGAAAATGCGTGTGGCGAGGCTGTTTTCCTCATTGAGAATCTTGGTGATGCTCACGTTGCGGGTGTCGGCCGGCGAGTAGATGAGGTCGGTGACCACCACGCTCACGTTGCCGGCGGTTTGCGCCCGCAAGATGGCACTGAAGATTTGGTTGAAGTCGGTGTAGGCCGGATTGCCGGTATCGGCGGTGGAAGCATAGATGTTGCGATCTTGCAAGAAGGCGTCGATGGTGCCTTGATAGGGATAAATGTCGTCGTTGACAATGTTGATGCTCACCTTTTGCCCGGGGAATGAATTGATGAGGTCGTTCACCGTCTTTTTCAGGATGCCTTGTCCGCCCGGCGTGTCATAGGGCACCATGGAGCCGCTGCGCTCGAAATAGATGGTGAGCGAAGGCTCTTGGGCGGCATAGGCGTTCAGATTCCAATGAATGGGCGGGCGCATGCTGCCGCCTATGCGTTCGACGAGCTGCGCCAGCGCGGCCACGTTCACATCGTCGCCGGTGAGGTATTGCGCGTATTTCTTGGGATTCTGCTTGATGATGTCGCACAGGTTGTTGAATTGCGCCTGTGTAGTGTCTTGCTGCACAAGGGCATGCCGCACGGCTTTTTCGAGCGGCGATGAGCCGCATGAGGTGAAGGCCGCCAGCAGGATGGTGAGCAGCGTGAGGATTATGAATGTTCGTTTCATTCGGCGATGTGGTTTGTAATTAGCAAACAAAATTAATGAAAATGGAGCGAAGTGCCAAATAAATTATTGGATTTTGCCTTCGCACACTCATGCGATATAGCAAATTTCATGCCACGGCCTATCGCTGCGCTAAATGAAGAGCTGTTTCAGCACCTCGGGGGTCCGCAACGAGCCGAGCGTGGACTGGTGCAGGCGAAAATAGTCGAGCATGGTGTCGAGCACTTGATTGCGCTGGGTGTGATTGAAGCGGAAACGCCCCATGTTGGCAAACGTCATGCGCGAGAGCAGCCAGATGATGCGTGCCTCGTCGGGTTTGAGCCAATGGATGCCGGCTCCGGCGCAGGGATGGAAGGTGCCGGCGCTCATATCGAACCACGCTCCCGTGCTGAAGGTGGAGGTGTCGGGCTCGATGCCCAAAAACGCACCCAAATGATAGGTGAAGCAGATGTGGAAGTTGGCCAAGCCGTCGTCGATGTTTTCGAGCATCTGCACGCACTGGTGCAGGTAGCGAAAGAGCGGCGGATTGGCCTCTTGCTCTTGGATGGCGTGAGTGAGCAACTCGCTGATGTAGATGGCAATGGCGCTGCGCGCCGGCTCGGCATAGATGCGCGAGAGTGGCACGGCCCGACGCAAATCGCGCATGGTGGCCAGCTCGCGGCGTGGCGCGATGACGGCTTCAAACTCGATGAGCGACAAAGGCATGAGCAGGGCGTTGCGCATGCGCGACTTGGCTGTCTTGCCCAGAGGGACGGCAAATGACATGAGGCCGAGTCGGTCGGTATAGACGTGCACGATGTTGGCGCGGTCGCTATACTTGATGGTGTTGAGCACAATGCCTTGTAGTTTCTCGTACATCGGGAGTGGGTGGATGTTAAGTGAGGTGTAAAGATAGCGAAAAGTCGTGGCATGGAGGCAAAAAAAGAAAAAAAACCTTCTTTTTTGGCATTTGAGCCATTAAAATTTTGCCAAGTCAAAAATCTTATCTAATTTTGCAGTCGCTTTTTTGCGAAGGCCCATTCGTCTATCGGTTAGGACGCAAGATTTTCATTCTTGAAAGAGCAGTTCGACTCTGCTATGGGCTACAATTAACAAACATCAAAATAGGATATTAACTTAAAATTATGGCAAACCATAAATCAGCTATCAAAAGAATCCGCCAGTCGGAAACTCGCCGACTTCGCAACCGTTACTATGCAAAGACGATGCGCAACGCAGTGCGTAAGTTGCGTGCGATGACCGACAAGACCGAGGCCGAGGCCGCTTATAAGAAGGTGTCGTCGATGCTCGATCGTCTTGCTGGCCGTAACATCATCTCGAAGAACAAGGCTTCGAACCTGAAGTCGAAGTTGGCGTTGCACATCAACAAGATTAACGCTGCTTGATTCATTTGCCTCGAGGGTGAATGAAAGTGGCATAGGGGCCCATTCGTCTATCGGTTAGGACGCAAGATTTTCATTCTTGAAAGAGCAGTTCGACTCTGCTATGGGCTACCACCCAAGCGTTAAGCGTGAGGCTTAACGCTTTTTGTCGTATCTTGTGGTGTCGCCGGCAGGTTGTGCCGGCGCAGAAAAAATGAAGCTGTTTGGCTCTATGTCGGCGAAATTGATTAACTTTGTGAATCCTATCAAAATGAGGCTTGACTATGGCACAGCAGAATAAACAGATTACCAAGCAGACGGGCACCCTCACGCAGAAGCAGGTGCAACAGCAGCGGCTCATGCGGCAGCTGGGCAGCGTGGTGGAGCAGACCAATCTGGAGATTGAGGATTATGTGCGTCAAGAGCTGGGTGACAATCCCGCGCTGGAGCCGTCGGCCGACGATGCCGGTGGCGACCTGAACCGCACCGATGAGGAGGGCAAGCTCTCTCGTGACACGAGCGAGGACATCACGCCCAACGACGACTGGGAAGACAGCGGCCAGCAGCTGGTGCGCACCCGAGGGGGCGGCTTGCGGGCGAGCGACAGCGATTTTCCACCCGAACCACTTATTGTGAATGAAACATCGCTCATCGACTACCTGATGGGCCAACTTGAAGAGCAGGGACTTGACCCGCAGGAGCGCGTGATTGCCGAGCAGGTGATAGGCAACATTGACGATAAGGGCTATTTAAGGCGCGATGCCGCCTCGATTGCCGATGACCTTGCCTTTGACGGCGTGACTCTTGTGGACGATGGCCTTGAGCGTGAGGTGGAAACTGCCGATGTGACGCGCGTGGTCAAGCGCGTGCAGCAGCTCGACCCTCCGGGCATAGGAGCCACAAGCGTGCAGGAGTGCCTGCTGTTGCAGCTCGCACGCAAAGACACCGCGCAGGCCCGGTTGGCCCATAAAATGCTGAGCGACTACTTTGATGATTATGCAAGCCATAATTATGGCCGCATCATGACGGCTCTGCACCTCACCACCGAACAAATGGGCGAGCTGACACGTGAAATCAGGCGACTCGACCCGCATCCGGGCAGCCAGCTGGCTCCGTCGAGCAGCACCCACAGCGCACAAATCACGCCCGACTTTATCATAGAGAGTGCCGGCGACGGTTTCACCATCACGCTGGTGAACTCCATTCCCGAGCTGCAAATCTCAGAGAGTTATCAGTCGCTGGCCACAGCCGATGCAGCTACCAAAGCCCGCAAAGCCGTGCGCGACGATGCCAAGAAGAAGGTGGATCGCGCCAGCGACTTGATTGAGCTGCTCAAAATGCGGCAGCAGACGCTATGGCGCATCATCAACGCCATCTTCACTCGCCAGCGCGAGTATTTTGCCAGTCAGGGAGATGAAACTTGCCTGAAGCCCATGATTCTCGACGACGTGGCCAAAGATGTGGGTTGCCACCCCTCGGTGATTTCTCGTGCCAATGCCAACAAGTATGTGCAGATGCCGTGGGGCACGAAACCGCTGAAGTTCTTCTTCAGTGAGGCCGTGGGCGACGCTTCGAGCAAGGCCATACAGGAAACGCTGCGCACGCTGGTGGCCGGCGAAGACCACGAGAATCCGCTCAACGACAAGGAACTGTGCGACCTGCTGGCCGAGCGTGGCTACACCGTGGCACGGCGCACGGTGGCCAAATATCGCGACCAACTGCACTTGCCCTCGGCCCAACAACGCAAGAAACGTTATCAACACCCCTGACCGACATGAAGAAAGTATCCCGTTTCACCTTCAACCGATTGCTGGCCGCTTCGGCCCGATTTTTCAGCACGGTGATGTCGCCCTTGCTGATGCCCACCTATGGTGCCTTCTTGGTGCTGTGGGCCTCGGTGCTGTGCCTGCTGCCGAGCGGCACCCGTGTGACGGTGCTGGTGATGGTGCTGGGCATCACATGCGTGCTGCCCATGCTGGCGATAGGCGTTTTGCATCACTATGGCCTGATTCATGATAAACAGTTCACACGGCGCACCGACCGGCTGATTCCATACGCATTCGGCCTGCTGTGCTATGTGGGAGCCGCTTTCTATTTGAGGCACATTCACTCGCCGCAATGGTTCATCATGTTTATTGCGGGCGCGGGCTTGTCGTGCTTGGTGTCGATGCTGGTGAACTTCAAGTGGAAAATCAGTGCGCACAGTGCCGGCATAGGCGGTGTGGTGGCTTTGCTGTTCCAGCTGCATGTGCAGGGATTGAGTGCCTTCAACTTGTTTTGGGTCATCTGCGGCACAATGCTGCTGGCCGGAGTACTGGGCACCAGCCGCCTGATATTGAAGAATCACACGGTGGGGCAGGTGCTGGCCGGTTTTGCCAACGGCTACCTGTGTGTGATGCTGATGATGAAATATTTGGGATGATTTTTTGAAAATAATAACCGACACAATGAGTGAACATAAAACAATGAATCCGCTGGTGAGCATCATCATGGGCAGCACAAGTGACCTGCCTGTTATGGAAAAGGCCTGCCAATGGCTTGACGACCATCAGATTCCCTTTGAGGTGAACGCTCTCTCGGCGCATCGCACTCCGCAGGCTGTGGAGGCTTTCGCTCGTGCCGCCGCCGGCCGGGGAGTGGAGGTGATTATCGCCGCCGCCGGCATGGCCGCCGCCTTGCCGGGCGTGATAGCCGCTCAAACGACCCTTCCCGTGATAGGCGTACCCATTAAGGGAATGCTCGATGGACTTGACGCTTTGCTGAGCATCGTGCAGATGCCTCCGGGCATTCCTGTGGCCACGGTGGGGGTCAATGCCGCCCAAAACGCCGCTGTGCTGGCGGCACAGATTTTGGCTCTCTCGCATGAGGATGTGGCCGAGAATGTGGCGAAATTCAAATCGTCGCTGGTTGCAAAAATCGCGAAAGCCAATGATGACTTGGCCGCGGTGCAATATTCATATAAAACGAATTAAAGAGCCTGATTATGGCAAGTGTGTTTGACTATCGCCGCCGCCCCACGCTGACCGTGCATGTGGGCGAGTTGACCATAGGAAGTGACTCGCCGGTGCGCATCCAGTCGATGACCAACACCGACACCAACGATGTGGAACGCAGCGCCGAACAATGCCTGCAACTGGCGCAGGCCGGTGCCGAGCTGGTGAGGCTCACGGCACAGGGCGTGCGTGAAGCCGAAAGCATGGGCATGCTGCGCAACTCGCTGCGCAAGCAAGGCTGCGAGGTGCCGCTGGTGGCCGACATTCATTTTAATCCGCGCGCCGCTTTTGCCGCCGCCGCGCTGGTGGAGAAAGTGCGCATCAATCCGGGCAACTTCGTTGACCCGGCCCGCACCTTTCGCGACCTGCATTACAGCGACGAAGAATATCGCGCCGAACTCGGCAAGATAGCCGCCACGCTCAAGCCGTTCATAGCCTTGTGCCGTGAGCATGGCACCGCGGTGCGATTAGGCGTGAACCATGGGTCGCTCAGCGACCGCATCATGAGCCGTTATGGCAACACTCCACAAGGCATGGTGGAGAGTGTGATGGAATTCCTGCGCGTGTTTGTGGCCGAGGATTTTCACGATGTGGTCATCTCGATGAAAGCCAGCAATGTGGTGGTGATGGTGGAGGCCGTGCGCCGCCTTGTGGTCGCCATGGATGCCGAGCAAATGCATTTTCCGCTGCACTTGGGCGTGACCGAGGCCGGTTTTGGCGAAGACGGCCGCGTGAAAAGTGCCGTGGGCATAGGCACACTCATGAACGAGGGCTTGGGCGACACGATTCGCGTTTCGCTCAGTGAAGACCCCGTGGCCGAGATACCTGTGGCACGCAAGCTGGTGGATTACATCACGTCGCGCGAGGGGCATGAGCCTATCGTGGGCGATTATTGTCCGGGTTACAATGCTGTGACGCCGCCGCGCCGTGCCGCGCGGCAGCTGATGGGGTGCCGCTCACCGTGGGTGATCTCGTCGGCCATGCCCGAAGAAATCACCGATGCGCTCAAGCCTGATTTCTATGGAGAACAGCTCCCCGATTTAGCCGATGCCGGCCTGCTGATTATCACACCCGATAACGACAACATACCCGGCTCGCTGCTTCAGCAACTGCATGAGCTGGCCGCCAACGGTAGTGCCCAGCCGGTAGTGGCGAGGGTGCACTATGATGATGCCGACCCCGAATGGCTGCAAGTGAAAGCGGCCAGCGACTTGGGCACGGTGATGATGAGTGGTTTGTGCGACGGCATCTGGATAGATGCTCCCTTTGCCGATCCCAATGAGGTGGTGCGCCTGTCGTTTGGCATTTTGCAGGCCTGCCGGCAGCGCATGAGCAAAACGGAGTTTATCTCTTGCCCATCGTGCGGCCGCACGATGTTTGACCTGCAAACCACCGTGCGCAAAGTGCAGCAAGCCACCGCCCACCTCACTCACCTCAAGATAGGGGTGATGGGCTGTGTGGTGAACGGCCACGGAGAAATGGCCGACGCTGACTATGGCTACGTGGGTGCTGCTCGTGGACGCATCAGTTTGTATAAAGGCAAGCAATGCGTGGAAAAAAATATTCCTGAAGACGAGGCCATAAGCCACCTTGTGGCTTTGATTAAGTCGCAGGGCGATTGGGCTGACCCCTAAAAGAGCGTAAAAATAAAAATCATGCAGCCCGAAACTGAGAGGTTTCGGGCTGCATGTGGTTTCTTAAAAGAAGCTCAATGCCTTTCATTTGGGGCGAGATGCCGGCTTCAGCGCTTGGTGATATCGAGGAAAGCTCGACCCAGATGGTCGGCTATATCGCTGGCCATCAGTCCATAGGCGCTATGCGTGGCTGCGGCAAGGTCGCCTGCGTGGCCATGCACATAGATGCCGAGGGCTACCGCTTGGTCGGGTTTGTAGCCTTGTGCGATGAGTGAGGCAATCACTCCCGTGAGCACATCGCCGCTGCCTGCGGTGGCCATGCCTGCGTTGCCGCTGCTATTGATGTAGACTTTGCCGTCGGGGCGCACCGTCATGGTGTAGTGCCCTTTTAAGACAATGGTGATGCCCAATGTGCGCGATTCGCCAATGGCTTTTTGGAGGCGTTCTTCGTCGCTGTGATGCTCGCCGAACAGACGGTCGAACTCACTGGCATGCGGTGTGATGACGGAACCTCGCGGAATGCTGCGTAGTAACATGGGCCGGCGGGCGATGCAGTTGAGCGCGTCGGCGTCGATGAGGCAAGGCCGGCGGAAGGTCTTCAGGAACGAATCGACGGCTTCCACGGTTTCATCGCTTGTGCCCATGCCGGGGCCCAGAGCCACCACGCTATACTGGTGGTGCATGTCGATTTGCGTGGTGAAAATCTCGTTGCGGTCAGGCTCAAAAATCACCTCGGGCAGAGCCGTCTGCATGGGTGTGAATCCGCATCGCGGGGCGTGTACGGTGACCAGCCCTGCGCCGCTGCGCATGGCACCGCGAGCCGCGAGCTGCGCCGCTCCCATCATGCCATAACTGCCGGCAATGAGCAAGATGGTGCCGTAGTAATACTTGCTGCTGAAAGGGTCGCGTGGCAGCACCATGTCGCGAGCGTCTTCGCGCTCAACGAGGTAGAAGTCGGTGGGGGTGGCAGCTATGGCCTCGGTGCTCATTTCAAGGTCAAGCACCTTGACGTGCCCAAGATAGCGGGCATTTTCTTGGAAGAAGAAAGAGAGGCGCCTGAAGTTGAATGTGAGCGTGAGGTCGGCACAAACGATGTTGCGCGGGTCGGTGCCCATGTTCCACTCGCCGAAAAGTCCTGTGGGTACGTCGATCGACACGACGTAGGCTCCGCTATTGTTGATGTATTGCACCAGTGCTGTGTAGCCTCCGCGCAAGGGCTCGCGCAGTCCCGCGCCGAAGAGCCCGTCGATCACCACATCGTTTTCGCCCAGTTCCACGGGGTCGAAAGTCTTGGTGACCTCGGTGAACTCAATGCCTTCGAGGCCCAGCAGACGGTCGCGGTTGGTGGAGCAGCACTTGGAGAGGCTGGAACGGATGTTGAACAAATACACTTCGGGGCGATAGCCTTGCTCGTGCAACAGCCGTGCCACGGCCAGCGCGTCGCCGCCGTTGTTGCCCGGCCCGGCAAAGATGACGATGCGTTTCGACACACGCCATCGCGCAATGATTTCAAAGGAAACGGCCTCGGCGGCACGCTCCATCATGTCGAGCATAGAAATGTTTTCTTGGTCGATGGTTTTCTCTTCGATGCGGCGAATGCCGTCGGTGGTGAATATCTTCATAGCGGATGCAAGGTAAAATTCGGTTCAAAAAAGATGGTGCCTCTAAATTGCTCGTGTGGGCTATTGGAGCAATGAAACATGCAAAGTTAATGTTTTTTTATTTGATTCACGCATGAAACAGAGGAAATTTGTTGCAATTTTTAGATTCGCGTGGCAAAAGTTTGCGCATGACGGGATTGTTGCGTAAATTTGCAATCTGTCAATAACTATTAAACCTGCTTTTATGCCTTTAGTAACGTATCAGGGGCTCACGTTTGAGCCTTATTTGACCCGAGAGGAGATTGCCCGCCAAGTGGAGCGTGTGGCCGCCGAGATTAAGCGTGATTGCACGACCGACAACCCCCTGTTTTTGTGTGTGCTTAACGGCGCATTTATGTTTGCCGCCGATTTGTTTCGCGCTTGCGACCTTGCCCGCGCCGAAATCACGTTCATCCGCTTCAAGTCCTATGAGGGCACCTCGTCCACGGGCAAGGTGCGTGAGATTATGGGACTCCACGAAGACATTTCCGGCCGCGAGGTGATTATCATTGAGGATATTGTGGACACGGGTGTGACGGCTCATCAGCTGCGCAAAATGCTGCTGGAGCATAATCCCAAAAGCGTGAAGATGGCAACCCTCCTGTTTAAGCCCGGCTCGCTGAAGATAGGCGACAATCCTGAATATGTGGGCTTTGAGATTCCCTCAAAGTTCATCATTGGTTATGGCTTGGACCTCGACGGCATGGCCCGCAACTTGAGCGACATCTATGTGCTCAAGAAAGACGAGTGATTTTTTTGAGAAACTTTATAAACCAACTGCCTTATGCTTAATATAGTGATTTTTGGTGCCCCCGGCTCGGGCAAAGGCACCCAGAGTGACAAAATTATTGATAAGTATGACTTGTTCCACATCAGCACCGGCGATGTGCTGCGCGACAACATCAAGCGCGGCACCGAGCTGGGAGCCACAGCCAAAAGCTACATTGATCAGGGACAGCTCATCCCCGATGAGCTGATGATTAGCATCTTGGCCGATGTGCTCGACGCTAATAAGGAAGCTGCTGTGAATGGTGTGATCTTCGACGGTTTTCCCCGCACCATCGCCCAAGCCGAGGCATTAGAGGCCATGCTGCAAGAGCGTGGCACCGCCGTGAGCGCTGTGGTGGGGCTTGAAGTGCCCGAAGAAGAACTGATAGAGCGCATCATTTTGCGTGGCAAGCAAACGGGCCGTAGCGACGATAACATGGAAACGGTGAAAAACCGCCTGAATGTGTATCACAATCAAACGTCGCCCCTTAAGGAATTTTACCAGAAGCGTGGCCTGTATAAGGCCATCAAAGGCACGGGTAAGATTGAAGAAATCTTTGGCGACATCGCTGCCGCTATCGACGCGCTTTGATTCCTCTCCACCCGAATTGTTTCAACAAAATCATGCAACGGGGGCGCAGGTTTTTACACCTCGCCCCCGTTGTTTTGTCAGCAAAAAGGGATCAATATAGCTCGTACTCGGTGGTGAGCACTTGAAACTCGGTGCGGCGGTTGATTTGGTCGGCTGCCACTTTGTCTGCATCGCTGAGGGAGGAAATGAACTCCTCATTGAGCACGTCGCCCTCCTTGAATTGCGGATACTGTTTCTCGATGTGTTTGGTGACGGTTTTGGGCACCGTCTTGCCATAACCTTTGGGCTGCAGGCGGTCGCGGGCAATGCCATGGCTCACAAGATAGTCCACCACGCTCTTGGCCCGCCGCTCGCTCAGACCGTTGTTGTAGTGGTCGCTGCCTATGCGGTCGGTGTGCGAGGCCATTTCGATGGCGATGTTGGGGTTGTCTTTGAGCACTTGCACCATCTCGTCGAGGGCGGCTTTGCTCTCGTCGCGCAGAGCGGCTTTGTCATAATCATAAAAGATTTGCTCAATCACTTGTGGCTTGAAGATGGCTGCGAGAATGAAATCTACATTATATTCGGCATCGGCTTCCTCGATGTCGCTGGTGAAGGCTTGCTTGCTATTGAGGTAGCCCTTCGCACCGGCCTGCATCACATAGTTCACGCCGCGCTGGAGGTCGAATCGGAAAGAGCCGTCGGGTTTTCCCACCGCTTTCTGGTTGCTGCCGTCGTCGCCCACGATGCGAATGATGGCGTTGGGCACGGGTTCATCGTCCTTGTCGAGCACATAGCCGCTAATCCATATTTTGAGGTCGGGTTTCTCAAAGCTGTAGATGTGGTCATAGCCTCGCCCGTCGTTGCGGTTGCTGCTGAAGAAGCCGGCTTCGGTCTGCGTGTGGTCGAAAGTGATGCCAAAGTCGTCGTAGGGTGAGTTCATGGGCGACCCCATGTTTTCGACGAACCACTTGCCGCTGGGTTGCAGCGTGGCGCGAAAAATATCGAGTCCTCCCATGCCGGAATGCCCGTCGCTGGCAAAATAGAGCACGCTATCGGAGCGGCTGTAGGGAAAACGGTCGTTGCCGGGCGTATTGATTTGGTCGCCCAAGTTCTCAAGCGTGCCTCGTTGGTCTTTCAGGTTCACTCGCCACAGGTCGAGTCCTCCTTGTCCACCGGGCATGTAGCTGGTGAAGTAGAGCCATTGCCCGTCGGCACTTACTGCCGGGTCGCCGTAAGAGCTGAGCGTGTCGGCCGTGATCTCAAATCGCTGTGGCGCGCTCCACTTGGCCTCGCTGCGGCTGCTGGTGTAGATTTCCACATTGCTGGGGGCGTTTTTCCTCACGGCTTTGGCCAGAAACATCTTGGAGCCGTCGGGCGTGAAGGATGTTATGCCCTCGTCTTGGTCGGTATTCAGCCCTCCCTCAACGATTTCGGGTCGGGTCCACTTGCCTTTATCGTCTTTTTTAGAGAAGAACACATCGCTTTTCTTGGTGCCGGTAATCTCGCTGCGTGCGTCGCCGGTGGCTTTCTCGGTGCTCGAAGTGAAGTAAAGCTGGTCGCCGCTGGCATCGAGAAACATGGGGCTGAAGTCGGCTCGCCGTGAATTGAAGAGTTTTGCGTTCTTCACGATGTAGCGCGAGCCTTCTTTTTTCCACTTGGGAGCGAGCTGGCACCCCCTGATGCCTTGCTGCGACCGCCAGTCGCCGGGCACGAGTGCGAGAAACTCATTGTAGCGCTTGATGGCTTCATTATATTTTCCCTCGTGATGCAGGGCTTGGGCAAGGTAGAAGATGGCCATAGAATCTTCATACTCATACCTCAATGCGTTTTGAAAAGCGGCACTGGCACGTGAGCTTTGGTTGAGGTTGCGGTAGCACATGCCCAGCTGGAAGGCCACTTCGCCTCGCTGCCAGCGGTCTTCTTTGCGAGTGAGCTTGTTGTAGATTTTGCGGTAAATGTTGGCCGCGTCGTTATATTCGCCTCGCTCATAGGCTTCGTCGGCATCGCGCATCTTGGCGCTCTTGCAACTTTGCATGCAAGGAACGATGGCCATCATAAGGGCCATGAGCAGCAGGAAAACGAGTCGTCGTGTCATTGCTAAAGGGTGTGTATATTAGGCAAAACGAGAAACACCCCTTCTTTATTGTTTTAAGGTGTGATTCCCATCGGCTAAAGTCCTCAAAAAATCATGGAATGGGGGTCACCTGAAAAGGATGCTCCTGCGCTTGCTGCGCACAGGCCCAAGCAATCATTTGATTGGTGACACCCATGCCCGTCACCTTGCCGTGAGGGTAGGGTATGTTCCAACTGTCTTGAATAGTGAGGGTGGCATCTTGCCATTGCAGGCGCGTGATGGCCAAAAAAGCGGCGCAGGCCTCCACAAAGCAGCCTATTCCCTCCTGCTGGTGCAGCCCATCGTAGGTGAGGCTTCCCGAAACGCCGTATTGGCCGAGGAGAGTGTGCCGCGCGTTCTGCACAGCGGTGCCGCATGGCAGCACGAGGTCAAAGTGATAGTCGGTGGTGAGCTGCCGGGCACAAGCGGCGATGGCTTCAAACATCTGGTCGCTGGTGTAACTGGCGGGTTGACCGTTGAGTTTGAGCAGACCGTTGGTGAGTCCCAAGTAACCGTCGGCATAGGCCGGTGTGACCATCCACGCCAGCCGGCTGCCGGGGCAATGCTCGTGAAGTAGCCCCATGATGAAATCGATGTGGCGAGTGTAGTTGGCATATTCGTTGCTGTCCACACTGCCTTGCTGCAAGGTGATGATGCTCCAATCCTGCTCATGAAGCACGTGGTGCGCTTGCGAGTCGGTCATTTTTTGCCATGTCCCCACGTCGGAAGTCCAGCGGTGATAACTCGTGTAGTGGCGGTTGTTGCCCAAATGGTCATATTGCGTGTCGAGTGTTCCTCCCGGATAGTATAAGATGCCTAATGTGAAGTGGGTTGTGGGCTTGATTTTCTGGAAAAGATAGGGCAAGTAGCTCAAGGCGTCGTAGGTAAAGCTGTTGCCAATGGCGAGAATCGACAGGGTGTCGGTTTTAATGTCGGTTTTCTGGGGTTCATAGGCCGGTTCGTCGGTTCCGTTGGCTGCGCAAGAGTTGGTCATGAGCAGCAGGCACAATAGTGTGAAGAGATGCAAAAGGTGTTTCATGTAGCGAAAAAGCGTTAACGCAATCGGTGTCGTAAGTAATGTCCACGGCTGGCTGTGAAATATCCTGTCACTCCCGCCAAGTTTACCAGCACACTGCACCAGAATGCGCTGGCATATCCCATGTGCTCGGCCACCACGCCGCCAATAACCACGCCCAGCCCGATGCCCACATCCCACGACACGAGCAAGGTGCTGTTAGCCGTGCCTCGCTGGTCGTTGGTGGCAAGGTTGATGAACATGTTTTGGTAAGCCGGCCACAAATGCCCGTTGCCCAACCCAATGAGGATGGCCGCTCCGTAGTAACCCCAATAGCCCGGTGCCGACACAAAAAGAGTGTATCCCACGAGCGACACCAGCATGCCCATCGAAGCGTTGTGGGTAATGCGTCCCTTGCGCAAGGCCGAAGCCCCTTGAAAACGCGAGAGCATCAGTCCGGCCGCCAGCAAAAGGAAGAAAGTGCCCGTGCCGCCGGTGATGCCCATCGTTTCCTTGCCATAGATGGCCAAATAGGTGCTGAGTACCCCATAGCTGAAGCCGAAGGCCACCATGGTGAGAAACAGCCGCCACCCGATGGTGAGGAAAAAGCGGTCGAGCGACAAGTGACGTGCGCCGGCCACAATGGGACGCGGCTTCACGCGCAGGGTGGCATCGACGAGCATGCCTGCTCCGGCAATGAGGAGCGCCAGCACAAAGAGCACTTCGAAGCTGCCCACATAGTTATAGAGATAGATGGCTACGGTGGGGCCGGTGGCCATGGCAAGGTTGTTGCTCAAGCCGTAATAACCTATGCCCTCGCTGCGACGGCTGCTGGGCAGCACGTCGATGGCCATGGTGCTATTGGCCACGGTGAGCGCTCCAAAAGGTGCGCCATGCAGCGTGCGCACAATGCCAAAAAGTAACAGCGTGCCGGCTGCCAGATAACCGGCAAAAAACACAAAGAACAAGAAGAAGCACACCATGAGCACTTGCTTGCGGGGAAAACTATCCACCAAATAACCGCTGAAGGGACGAGCCAGCAGGGCGGCCACCGTGTAGCCGCTCAAGACAGCTCCTATCACGTCCTTCGTGGCATGAAACGTGTCGCTCAAATAGAGCGGGAGCAAGGGCATGAGCAGATAGAAGGCGAAAAACAACAGGAAATTGGCCACATTCACCTTGATGAAATTGGCACTCCAGAGTCGTTCTTTTGCTACTTCGGCGGTTGGCATTGTGACAGAAAATTTCCGCAAAAGTACAACTTTTTTTCAGAATGCGGAGTCACTTTTCCCCATAGGGTCAAAATTCAATTCCATTACTTCGGTGCAAGTTGCCTAAAACGCCGGCACCGCACCACGGCGGTCGCGGCTTTTTGGCTCGGTGTGGCCGCATGAGAGCAGCGGGCCGCTGAGAGGTGCCGGCAATGGATTTGCAAACATGAGATTTTTTCTTTATCTTTGCACCACATTATCCATTAGAATTTAATCATGGCAACGATTAACCAACTGCAAGACGAAATCATCGAGGAGTTTGACGGATTTGACGACTGGATGGATCGTTATGCCTACATCATCGACTTGGGCAACGCCATGCCCCCTCTGCCCGAAGAATATAAAACCCCCGACAACTTGATAGACGGTTGCCAAAGCCGCGTGTGGCTCAACGCCGAGCGTAAGGCCGACGGCAGCCTTGTTTTTACGGCCGATAGCGATGCCCTCATCGTGAAAGGCATCGTGTCGATGCTGGTGAGGGTGCTTTCGGGGCAGCAGCCGCGTGACATTTTGGCTGCCGACTTGTATTTCATTGACCGTATAGGGTTGCACGACCACCTGTCGCCCACACGCAGCAACGGCCTGCTGGCCATGATGAAACAAATGCGCGCCTACGCACTCGCCTATGAAGCGCAGGACGCGACGGCGACTTCGTGAAAGCTCTGCAAGCAAACGGCATAAATCAATTAAAATACTAACTAAAAACTAACCATCTATGTTCAAAAATCATCCTAAAGGACTAATCCCCGCCGCGTTGAGCACCATGGGCGAGCGATTTGGTTCCTACATCATGAACGCAGTGTTGCTGCTGGTCTTGTGCTCGAAGTTTGGTCTTGACGAGGGCAAGGCGGGCGTGATCTACGCCGTGTTCTATGCCGGCATTTATGTGTTGAGCCTTGTGGGTGGTCTGATTGCCGACCGCACGCAGAACTACAAGACCACCATCCAGTCGGGTTTGGTGGTGATGGCTCTCGGCTATGTACTGCTATCCGTCCCCATTACCGCCACCGCAGGCAATACTAATTGGCTGTTAGCCTTCACTTGCGTGGCTCTTTTCTTCATCGCCTTTGGTAATGGTCTGTTTAAGGGCAACTTGCAGGCTATCGTGGGTCAGATGTATGACAACATGGAGGCTGATGCCATTGCTCGTGGCGTTAAAGGCGAGGAGCTCGATAACATCAAGGAGCGCCGCGACTCCGGCTTCCAGATTTTCTATGTGTTCATCAACATTGGCGGCCTCATCGCGCCGTTTGTGGCTCCGTTGCTGCGCCAGTGGTGGCTTGGTGTCAAGGGCATGGTCTACAACGCAGGTCTGCCCGAGTTGTGCCATAAATACCTCAACCACGCTGCCGACATGACCGGTGAGCAAATGGACAACCTGACCAAGCTGATGGGCGAAGTGAACAAGGGTGGCCTTGATTTGGCCAACATGCAAGAGGCTTGCCGCAGCTATCTGGAGGTGTTCAACACCGGCGTGCACTACTCGTTCATCGCTTCGGTGGTGGCCATGTTTATCTCGCTGGCCATCTTCGTGGCTTATAAGAAAATATTCCCCACTCCGGCCAAGAAAGAAGCCGCTGCAACCGTCGACTACACTCCCGAGGAGCGTGCCTCAATGGCAAAAGAAATCAAGCAGCGCATGTATGCCCTGTTTGCTGTGCTGGGCGTGTGCGTGTTCTTCTGGCTGTCGTTCCACCAGAATGGCCAGTCGCTCTCGGTGTTTGCCCGCGACTATGTGATTACCGATAAGATCGCTCCTGAGATTTGGCAGGCAGTGAACCCCTTCTTCGTGATTGTGCTCACACCTATCATTATGCTCATCTTCAGTGCTCTGACTAAAGCCGGCCGCGCCATTTCCACCCCGCGCAAGATTGTGATAGGTATGTTTATCACGGGCTTGGCCTACTTGTTCTTGATGCTGGTGAGCATGAGCTATGGTTATCCTAATGGTGAAGACTTCCGTGCCCTGCCCATCGACGAGCAGACGGCTATGAAATCGCAATGGTGGGTGCTGATCGCCACCTACTTCTTCCTCACGGTGGCTGAGCTGTTTATCTCGCCGCTGGGTCTGTCGTTTGTGTCGAAAATCGCTCCCAAGCATTTGCAAGGTATCTGCCAAGGCTTGTGGCTGGGCGCTACCGCACTGGGTAACCTGTTCATCTGGATTGGCCCGGTGATGCTCAATAAGCTGCCTCAGCTGTGGATGTGCTGGGCCGTGTTCTTGGTCATTTGCCTCGTCGCCATGGGTGTGATGTGGGGCATGGTCAACTGGCTGGAGCGAGTGACGAAATAAAAACCTCGTGCCAACAGGCATGTTAACGACGACAACACATTATGTTTGAGAACCAACCGAAAGGACTATATGCTTTAGCGCTTGCCAATACTGGCGAGCGCTTTGGCTATTACACAATGATAGCCGTGTTTGCCTTGTTTTTGCGGGCGAACTTCGGCTTGGAACCCGGAACCGCCGGCTTGATCTACAGCAGCTTCTTGATGCTGGTGTATTTTTTACCGGTGATAGGCGGCTTGCTGGCCGATATGTTTGGCTATGGCAAGATGGTTACCACGGGCATTATGATTATGTTCTTGGGCTACGTGGCACTCTCGGTGCCTCTGGGTGGCGACACCACGGCGCTCATGGCCATGATGGGTGCCCTTGTCCTCATCAGTGCGGGTACCGGCTTGTTTAAGGGCAATTTGCAGGTGATGGTGGGCAATCTTTACGATGATCCCAAGTATGCCGACCGCCGCGATGCCGCGTTCAGCATCTTCTATATGGCTATCAATATTGGTGCCATGTTTGCCCCCACGGCCGCTGTGAAAATCATGGAATATGCGCAGACACAGCTTGGCGTGAGCGAGGCCGACAGTTACCATTTTGCCTTTGGCGTGGCTTGCGTGTCGCTCATCGTGAGCATCGCCATCTACTATGCCTTCCGTGGCACATTCCGCCACACCGAGGTCAGCTCGATGAGCAAGAAGAGAAAGGACGGCATCGCGACCGACGAGCTGCCTGCCGGAGAAACCGCGCGGCGCGTGGTGGCGCTGATATTGGTGTTCATCGTGGTGATTTTCTTCTGGATGGCTTTCCACCAGAATGGACTGACGCTTACTTTCTTTGCCAATGAGTTTACGGAGAAAAGTGCCAGCGGCCTGCAGAGCATGGCCTTCGACGTGTGGAACTTGGTGGCCTGCATTTTCATCGTCTATGCGCTGTTTGCGCTCTTCCAGAGCAAGACCGGCCGGGCGCGTGGCATTGCCGGCGGTGTGATAGCTGTGGCTGTCGCTTTCTTGGTGACCCGCTACTTCATGCTGCCCGAGAGCATTCGCCTTGAAGCTCCCATCTTCCAGCAGTTTAACCCCTGTTTTGTGGTGGCTCTCACGCCGGTGTCAATCGCCATCTTCAGTTGGTTGGCCAAGCGCGGCAAAGAGCCGAGCGCCCCTCGCAAGATTGCCTATGGCATGCTGGTGGCCGCTGTGGCCTATGTGATTATGGCGATAGGCTCGATGGGCTTACTCACGCCCAATGAGCAGGAGGCGGCAGGCGATGCGGCTACGTTGGTTTCGCCCAACTGGCTCATATCGACCTATCTGGTGCTCACTTTTGGCGAGTTGTTGCTTTCGCCTATGGGAATTTCATTTGTCACAAAAGTGGCACCTCCCAAGCTGAAGGGCCTCATGATGGGCGGCTGGTTTGCTTCGACCGCTCTGGGCAACTTCCTCGTGAGCGTGGGTGGCTATCTGTGGGGCGATTTGCCCTTGTGGCAGGTGTGGTGCGTGTTCATAGGCCTGTGTGTGCTCTCGGCAGGCTTCATGTTTGCCATGATGAAACGCCTTGAAAAAGTGGCCAAGTAAAAGGAGAGTGGCCATTGAACATAAAAAACGAGGGGAGGTCTATCCGTTTAGACTTCCCCTCTTGTTATAAGAGAAAACCGGGACTCAGGGCTTGAGCTGCCGATAGGGCTGGAGAAAAAACATGCGGTCGTGCAGGTGGGGGTGGGGAATTTGCAGCGTGGCCGAAGACAGGGTGACGGCATTCCCCTCATCGTCGTCGGCCGCCATGATGTCGATGTCAATCAGGCGATCGGCATAATGGCCGTGCTCGTCGCGATGATTGTCGCTGCCCAGCCGGCGTTCTATGTCGTGCAGCCAGCTGAGCACTTCGTGGGGTGGCATGGCGGTGGTGATGGCCACGCCCACGTTGAGAAACGCATGAGGGCTATGAAAACCCCATGGCTCGCTCTCCACCATACGGCTCACCATGCAGCCGCCACAACCCGCGCTCAACGCCGCGATGGCGCGAAACAGGTTGCGACGCTTGTGTCCCAAGTTGGTGCCTAAGTTGAGATAATATTTCATGTGTGGCGAGAAGAAAAAGAGGAGTTAGGACGTAGCTGCGCCAGCTAACCCCTCAAGAGAGATATTCATAATGATTTACAATGATTTCTGCACCTCGATTTCCTCGAAGGCTTCGATCAGGTCGCCCTCGCGAAGGTCGTTGTAGCTCTGAATGGAGAAACCACAGTCGAATCCGCTGGCCACTTCTTTCACGTCGTCTTTGAATCGCTTGAGCGAAGCCAAGTTGCCCGTGAAAATCACAATGCCGTCGCGAATCACGCGCACCTTGCAAGAACGCTTGATTTTGCCCTCGGTGACCATGGCGCCGGCAATGGTGCCCACCTTGCTGATGTGGTACACTTGCCGCACCTCGGCCATACCGCTCACCTCTTCCTTCACGTCGGGCGAGAGCATGCCTTCCATAGCGCTCTTCACTTCCTCGATGGCATCGTAGATGATGGAATAGATGCGAATGTCCACGCCCTCTTGCTCGGCCATGCGTTTGGCCGC
>JAFVCX010000143.1 GCA_017478855.1 Muribaculaceae bacterium
TTCTCATAGCAAATTGCAGGTTTCTTGGGTGGATGTCTCTCAAATTGGAAAGATTTGCAATCTTATTTTAGATATTTGATGGCTTCGTCCAGCAATCCGCGCACAAAATCATCGTCGGTGAGCTTTTGCATCTCCGTGATACTCTTGCAGCACAAACGGATTTCGCCGTCGGTAAGCGACGCTTGTCGGGCATTCTTGCACAGGCGCAGGACAGAGGCCGCATACGAAGAAGCCGAGCTGCTCTTGCGCTGGGCGGCGCGCTTGAATGCGTTGCGGTAGTGGTTGAACGACGTGAGCCACTCCACATCATCGGTCGGGTCTATGTCGTCGTTGGTTCCCACTACCTTCAGTGTCACTGCGTTTCCGTTGAGGTTGAAGCCTTCCAGTTGTTTTTCCAACCCCTTAAAAGTTTTACTCAAGTCAGTGCCAACGCCAAGCCGATTGCCCAACACATCCAGCTTATGCTCCAAGCTATCGGGTATCAGGTCTTTCAGCTCAATCATGATAGAATCGGGCACGCCCTTGAACACGCGCATTGACTTGATGGTTTCGGGTGTCAGATCACTCAGGTCATCACCGCTCCATTCCTTGTCGCCCACGCGCACCACCACCTTCTTGAGGTTTGAGCTGGGCTTGGGGGCATAGGCCTTGATGACGCGCCCCGACAGATGTCCGTCGTCTTTGTGTTTTCGCCATTCAATGGCATAGCAGTAGCGCATCGTCTTGGTGTTGTCATCTTTATCCATTGCACTGAGTATCGTGTAGTTATACTTCACATCCTTGCCAATCACCACCGTATTGCCGGCATCATCGTAGTGAATGGCATAGCGTTGCGCGGTGGTTTTCTTGTCGCGCGTCACATTCACATAACTATAAGCTTGGTCACTGTCGGTGTTGAAGGCTTCTATCAGGTCTTTGACCAACTGTTCAGCATGGTGCGACCCGGAAGCGTCAAAGGCGTATGCCTCCAGCTGCCCGGTGCGTTTGCCGTCTTTGTCAAAACTGTTGCTGATGCGTTGCACTGTGGCGCATCGGTCTTGCTTCAAAGCCTCATAGGCGTTGATGACGTGCGATTGAGCCGTGGCTGTGATGGCCAGCACTAACGTCAATCCAAGAAATATCACTTTTTTCATAGTTGTATTTTATTTAGTTGACAGTTTTTAAGTTACAAATCAATTCTCGGCAAGTTCATTTCATCGGCAAAGGATTACTGGCACGGCAAATAGGTATAGTGCCATCCGTTTTGCGTTTGGCTGCGTATTTGGCGCAGCTGTTGCAGTTGCTGCTCCAGCTCGATTTGCTCGGCCAAATATTCGCTTTCGGCCAATTCAAGGTCGGCCTTGGCACGAGCCACCTCAATGCTGTCTTTTGCCGACGGTTGCCACATTCGTGTGCTCGCTTTCTTTCTTTTTTTAGACTTGACTTGCGTGGCACGGGCCTCTATCGGCATGCTTTGCCTTATCTCGGCGAGTTTCAAATCATCGGGATGGGAAGCAATCATGGCCGGGGCGGCCGGCGTTTTTTCTACGGGCTGTTCTTGTGCCATCATGGGTGGCTGCTGGGCCGTTGTGAGCCGAGTTACCAAGCGCACACCCACCGTGATTAGCAAGCATGCCACCGCGGCAACGGCGGCCCAATGCCACCAAACGATGCGTCGCTTAGGGGTCGCTTTTACAGGCGGCAAACCTGCATCAAAGGCAGCAAACATCAGCTGGTAAGGCTTCAGTTCGTCGCCCACCTCATGAGTGCGCAGCCAGTCGCCCAGCATGCGCTCCTCGTCAAGCGTAGTTTCACCGGCCATGAATCGCGCCAGCAATTCTTTGATATGCAGTTGTTCTTTCATAGTTTCTTATGATAGTCTATTCTCGGTCGTCAGTTGAGCAAGCAGCCATTTTCTGGCTCGTGAGAGCAGTGCTTTGGCCGATGTGGCTTCGATGCCCAGCAGCGATGCGATTTCCTCATAGCTGCGGTGTTCCACCTGCCGCATGACCAGTACTGTGTGTTGCCGGGGCGGCAGCTGTGCCAATCGTTTCTGCAACCAATCCACCTCCTCGCGGCTTATCATCTCAGCTTCGGCGTGCCGCTCAATGAGCGACAGGTGTTCGGGCACTTCGTCCAGACTCACCGTGCGGCGATGCCGGTGCAGGTCTATGGCCTGATTTCTGGCCACAACCACCGCAAGCGCCTCTACCGAGCGATAACGTTCCAGTTCCTTGCGCATGGCCCACAGTTTGAGCAACGTGTCCTGAGCGATGTCATCGGCTTCGTCGAGTGTCGCGCCATAGGCCAGCCCCGTTTCATAGGCTCGCTTGCGCCATCGCTGTGCCATTTGTTCAAATGTGCTTTGCTCCATTCTCTTGATAAATCTTCATATCTTAAACGATATGTGCCGCCAAAAGTAAACAGCCATTAATCTTTGTTAAGAATAATGGCCGTCAACCTGTGCTGAATGTCGCGCGGAGGTTTTGTGGCACCTCGCCGCGGCAGGGTTCATTCGCTCAACCGAGCTTGCAATTTGAGGATCTCGTCGCGAAAACGGGCGGCTTCGAGGAAGTCCATGCGTTTGGCGGCTTCCACCATTTGTGTTTTGAGGTGATTGATGGCGCGAGCGAGGTCGCCCTGCGTCATATAGGCCAGCACGGGGTCGGCCGCCACAGTGGGAGCGGTGGGTTCGGCGGCCATGTATTGACGCAACTCGGTGGTGCCGCGCGCGTTGTTCTCATATTTGCGGGCATGTTTTTGCTTCCCTTCGCTGCGCGTCATGTCGGTGTCAACGCCTATGATAGCGTTGCGTGCCTTGACAATGGCCTGCGGCGTGATGCCATGCTCCTCGTTATATTTGAGCTGCAAGGAGCGCCGCCGTTCGGTTTCATCAATCGTTTGCTGCATGCTTTGCGTGATTTCGTCGGCATACATGATGACGAGGCCATTCAGGTTGCGTGCCGCGCGGCCTGCCGTCTGTGTGAGCGAGCGGCGACTGCGCAAAAAACCTTCTTTATCGGCATCAAGAATAGCCACCAGCGACACCTCAGGCAAGTCAAGGCCTTCACGCAGCAAGTTCACGCCCACCAGCACATCGATGGCACCGGCACGCAAATCGTCCAAGATTTGGATGCGATCCATCGTTTCCACATCGCTGTGCATATAGGCGCAGCGAATGTCATATTTTGCCAGATAATCGCTCAATTCCTCGGCCATGCGTTTGGTCAGAGTTGTCACCAGCGTGCGCTCGCCGTGCTCCACGCGCAGCTGTATCTCTTCCAGCAGGTCGTCAACCTGCCCACGCGAGGGACGCACCACAATCTTGGGGTCGAGCAGACCGGTGGGGCGAATGATTTGCTCGGTAACGACACCCTCACTTTTTTCAAGCTCATAATCGGCAGGTGTGGCCGACACGTAAATGGTTTGATGCGTCAAGTCTTCAAACTCCTCAAAGCGCAGCGGACGGTTGTCGAGTGCGGCTTCGAGGCGGAAGCCATAGTGAACCAGATTGGTCTTGCGCGACTGGTCGCCCCCATACATGGCACGAATTTGAGGGATGGTCACATGGCTCTCATCGATGATGGTGAGGAAATCATCAGGAAAATAGTCAAGCAGGCAGAAGGGCCTCATGCCCGGCCGGCGGCCATCGAAGTAGCGCGAGTAATTCTCAATACCTGAGCAATAGCCCACTTCGCGAATCATCTCCAAATCATAGGTCACCCGTTCATACAGGCGTTTGGCCTCAGCGAGCCTTCCCTCACGACGAAAAGCCTCCACCTGTGTGCCCAAATCCACGTCGATTTTTCCCAAAGCACCGGCCATGCGCTCCTTGGTGGTCACAAATATGTTGGCCGGGAATATCTTGAACGAGTCCACACTCTCACGCGGCATCTGCGAGAAAGGATCAAGCAGTTGGAGCGACTCAATCTCATTTCCCCAAAAGATGACACGCAGCATGATGTCTTCGTCACTCAAATACACATCCACCGTGTCGCCCTTGACGCGAAAGTTGCCCATCTTCATGTCTATCTCGTTGCGCGAGTAAAGAGCGTCCACAAGCTGGCGCAGAAACACGTCGCGCCCCAAATTGTCGCCCACATGCAGCATCATGGCATTGGCACTGATGTCTTCGGGGTTGCCCATGCCATAAAGGCACGACACACTCGACACAACCACGATGTCGCGCCGGCCGCTCAGCAGCGACGTGACCGTGGCGAGCCTCAAACGCTCAATCTCCTCGTTGATGGCCAAATCCTTTTCAATGTATTTGTCGGTCGATGGAATATAGGCCTCGGGCTGGTAATAGTCGTAATAGCTCACAAAGTAGTGCACCGAGTTCTCAGGAAAGAAACTCTTGAACTCGGCATAGAGCTGTGCGGCAAGCGTCTTGTTGTGCGACAGCACAAGCGTGGGCCGCTCCGTGCGGGCTATGACGTTGGCCATCGTGAATGTCTTGCCCGAGCCAGTCACACCCAGCAGGGTCTGATAAGGGGTACCGGCCAGTACGCCATTGGCCAATTCATTGATGGCCTGCGGCTGGTCGCCGGTAGGTGCGTATTGCGAGTGAAGCTTAAATCCCATAAGATTTCTGCGTTTGGGCTGCAAAATTACCACGAATTTGTGAACTGGAGAATTTTTCGCCCTAAAAACGGCACTTCATTTTGCAACCGACCGACCCTTCCCCGCCGAGAACGATTTCAATCAATAGGTAATTTTCCGGCCATTAGAGATATAGATGTTATCTCTGGCCACAGCACGATGACCGCCATAACTGCTCTCCTCAAAATTGATGTTCTCATTTTTTCTGATTTTTATTTGTTTCAGAATTTATTCGCTTAACGCCTTGACAACGTGAAGTCAGAATAATTGCAAATATAACATTTTCTCACCACACATCAAAATGGTTTTTCGGTCGATTGTTTTTCTGTCAAATATTTTGTTAAACTATCCTAACAAAGCCAAAATGGTGTCGCTTTTGACGTTATGGGCAGCAATTAGTGACGAACTGAACAATTATTGTGCGTTTTTGAATATTTTTTTTGCAAGCAATGGCAACGTAAAAATATATTTTTGTAAATTTGCAGCCTATATAAAGAATGACCAACGTCAAAGATTGAATTCTATGAAGCTATTACAAGCGAAACTTGCGAGATATGATGAACCGCAAAAGGCCAAAGCCGCCGGCATCTATCCCTACTTCCGCGCTATCGACAGTGAGCAAGACACCGAAGTGATTATCAACGGAAAGAAAGTGCTCATGTTTGGCTCAAACTGCTACACCGGCTTGGTGAATCATCCTAAAATCAAAGAGGCCGCCATCGAGGCCATCAAGAAATATGGCACCGGTTGCGCAGGTTCTCCTTTCTTGAACGACACGCTCGACATTCACAAGCAACTGGAGCGTCGCTTGGCCGACTATGAGGGCAAGGAAGACGCTATGATTTATAGCACAGGATTCGGAGTGAACTTGGGCGTTGTGAGCACACTCACAGGTCGCGAAGACTACATCTTGTGGGATGAGCAAGACCACGCCTCCATCATCGAGGGGCGGCGGCTCTCTTTCAGCAACTCGCTGAAATACAAGCACAATGACATGGCTTCGCTGGAAGCACAACTGAAGAAATGCGAGCCCGACCGCGTGAAACTCATTGTGACCGACGGCGTGTTCTCAATGGAAGGTGATGTGTGCAAGCTGCCCGACATCGTGGAGCTGGCTCGAAAATACAATGCCAGCATCATGGTGGATGAGGCCCACAGCATAGGCGTGTTTGGCGAGGGCGGCCGCGGCGTGTGTCACCACTTCGGTTTGGCCGATGAGGTGGACTTAATCATGGGCACCTTCAGCAAGTCATTCGCTTCGTTGGGAGGCTTCATCGCCACCGATAAGATTATCAACAACTATCTGCGCCACCATTCACGCAGCTACATCTTCACTGCCAGCATCACGCCGGCATCGACGGCTGCCGTGGGTGCCGCGCTCGACATCATGCTCAATGAGCCTGAACGGCAGCAGCATTTGTGGGACATCACCCGCTATGCGCTGAACGGCTTCCGCGAAATGGGCTGCGAGATAGGCCACACCGAGACACCCATCATCCCCTTGTTTGTTCGCGACAACAACAAGACGTTTGCCATCACACGCGACCTCTTTAATGAAGGCATATTTGTGAATCCTGTGGTTTCGCCCGCAGTGGCTCCCAACGACACCCTCATACGCTTCAGCCTGATGGCCACTCACACCAAAGAGCAGGTAACCATCGCTCTCGAAAAGATTCAAAAGGTGTTCCGCAGCTATGGGTTGATTCCATAAGGCTGCGTACCGCATACAGAGCATTGGGGCAAAGACCGCATCATGGTTTCTGCCCTATTTTTTTCTTCTTGCCGCTTGCATAATTCGTTTTTTTTGCTTGCCACGAAAAAATCAAGCAAAAAGATAGCGATGTGATGTTTTTTTATTAATTTCGCACCGTTTTCTAATTCACGCACCAATCTAACACATAACATTTGATATGATATACAAATTTATTGTAGGTTCAGAAGAGAGCGAGAATTTCAAGCTCGAAATACTCATCGACTCCGAAGACACTTTCTTGAGGCTGCGCAATGTAATTCTTGATGCCGCAGGTTATAATAAGGACCAGCTCGATAGTTTCATCATCTGCGACGAAGATTGGAACAAAGAGAAGGAAGTGACCTACATGGAGATGGATAGCGACAGCGACGAAGACATTTGGATCATGGAAGACACCACGCTGGCCGAACTGATTGAGGAAGAAGGGCAACGCATGAAATTTGTGTTTGACTATATGACCGACCGCTATTTTTATTTGCGGCTCAAAGAAACACAACCCGGCAAATCGCTGCACGACCCCTTGTGCCAGCGCAAAGAAGGCAAAGCACCCAAAGAGAGCATCGACCTCGACACAGTGATGCCCGTCATTCCTAAAGTTGAATCCATGCAAATCGAGGAGCTCGATGCCGATTTCTTTGGCGACGAGGAATTTAATGATGATGAGCTTGACGATTTTGATGAAATCAGCCGCGATGACCTGTAAGGTTCTCCCGTGGTGATACCAAATAAAGAAAACCTTGCCATAGTAATCAGGCAAGGTTTTTTTATTGCGTTTTTTCTCTAAACGTTTTTCTTATCGCAAAGCAAGCCGGCGCAAAACCAGCACCATGCGTCCCTTGCCATCGAGCAGCCCCACCTCGTCATCATTAATTCGCTTGCACGACTCTGTTTGCTCCAAAGCGATGAGGAGAGCCGTTTCCAGCTCAATGCCGTCGCAGCGGTTTCCGCTCGAATGCAAATCTTCAAACTGAATGGCGAAATCTTTGGCCGGGTCAATCGTTATAATGCCATTAATTAGGTTGCAGCCCGTGTTGCCATGCAGGGTCTGCATCACGGCATCCACCACCAAGCGCACATTGCGCGACGACACATTTTCGCTGTTCAGCTCCTTGACAATCCATGCGCCATTAAGCAAGTCCAAGTTGTGCCTTCGCAGAATCATCACCTCATGTCCCTTGGCATTGAGCAGCTGCATGCGCTCCACGCCATACAGACTCGTCACTCTAAACGACCTCACCTCGGCCAGCGCCTTCAAGATGCTGCGCTCGCTCGTGGCATTGTGGCACGAGGCGTCGGTCGTGATCACATCAAGGAAACTCAAACCATTGCCCTTGAGCTGAAAGCGGCCGTTCAGCGTGTTGCAGCCCGTGTTGCCATACACTTTGTGTGCATCAAAATCAAGATACAGGTAGGCCCTTTCGTGGGTAAGCACCTCTTTCTTCTTCATCGACTCCATTTGCCACTCGCCATAAAGCTGCGCGGCGGCATTGGTGATCACAACAGCCGTCGGCTCTTGCTGACGCGGAGCCGTTTCCTCTATGGTCACTTCTTGCTTGGCATATTTTTTGTTCTTCTTTCTCGCCTCGACCGATTGCGGACACACCATCACCGCAGCGAGCAAGCAGAAAAGTAAGGTTTTCTTCATCTTCTTAAAAGGTTACTTCTTTTTCAGGCTCAAAGTTCGCAAAAACCATCAAAACAGCCAAATCCTACACCTCACTTTTAAGAATATTTCGTAACTTTGTAGCATAATAGCCCCACCTTCAACCAAGCACTATGATAAGCGAACTGTTTTCGGCTGGCGGATGGCTCAACAACGCCATCATGCAAGTGAGTGATTTTTTGTGGACTTATATCCTGATTGCCGCCCTCATAGGCTGTGGCATCTATTTCTCATGGCGGTTGCGGTTTGCCCAATTTCGCATGTTGCGCGAGATGTTTCGCCTGCTGGGCGATTCGGCGGCCAAAGGCACGTCGCATCACAAGCATGTTTCTTCCTTTCAAGCATTTGCGGTTTCAGTAGCCACCCGTGTGGGAACCGGCAATTTGGCCGGTGTGGCCACGGCCATCGCTATCGGTGGGCCGGGGGCCGTATTCTGGATGTGGGTCATTGCCATTATTGGGGCTGCTTCGGCATTTGTTGAGTCTACCCTCGCTCAGCTGTTCAAGCGACGCGACGGCCATTCCTTCATTGGTGGTCCCGCCTACTATATCTTGCATGGCCTGCATTGCCGCTGGATGGCCGCACTCTTTGCGGTGCTTATCAGCATAACCTTTGGCCTGTCCTACAATTCCATCCAGAGCAACACCATTTGCAGTGCCATGAAACAAGCCTTTGGCTGGAACGAGTGGATTGTGGGAGCTGTGCTGGCCGTGACCGCCTTGTTCATCGTCTTTGGCGGCATTCATCGCATCGCTCGCATCAGCAGCGTGCTGGTGCCCATTATGGCCATAGGCTATTTCATTTTGGCGCTGTTCATTGTACTCATCAACATCTCTCAGCTTCCTCACATAATCGCACTGATTGTCAAGAGTGCCTTCGGCTTTGGACAATTTGCCGGCGGAGCCATCGGCATGACCATGATGACCGGTATCAAGCGTGGGCTTTTCAGCAACGAGGCCGGAGAAGGCTCTGCGCCCAACGTGGCCGCCACAGCGCATGTGAGTCATCCGGTGAAGCAAGGATTGGTGCAGACGCTGAGTGTGTTTACCGACACGCTGCTCGTGTGCTCATGCGCGGCATTCATCATTCTCATCAGCGGACTATATGAAACGTCTGAGCTAAATGGCATCATCCTCACCCATAGTGCCTTGCAAAGCGAGGTGGGCAATGTGGGGCCCATATTTGTGGCCATCGACAATTTCTTGTTTGCTTTCAGCAGCATCATTGGCAATTATTATTATGGTGAGGCCAATATTCGTTTCCTCACTCAAAAGAAATGGGTACTTAATGTGTTTCGAGTGCTCGCCGGCGGTGTGGTGGTGATGTTTGGTGCCATTGCCAGCCTTGATCTTGTGTGGAATTTTGGTGACGTGTGCATGGCCCTCATCACGGCCTGCAACCTGATTGCCATCACCATGCTGGGCAAGTATGCGTTCACCCTTCTCAACGACTATCGCGAGCAAAAGCGTCGTGGTGTGGCCGAGCCCACATTTCACCGCGACCAACTCCCCACTCTCTCACGTGACATTGACTGCTGGGAGTGAAAACTTTGCGAAAAAAATTATAAATTAATTAAACACAAGGTTCTTGAAGCAAAAAGGCTCGAAATAAAAACACTAAATTTGCGTTTCGTTTAACGATTCTGTTTCAATGAAGCACACGATGCAACGATAAGATGATGGCACGATTGCTGCGACATATTGAAGTTTTGATGGTCATGCTGCTGTGTGGTGCGACCTCTGTGGCGCAAATCAACACCGAACAGGTGATGCGCATCGGGCGCAACGCTCTCTATTTTGAAGACTACATCTTAAGCATCCAATACTTCAACCAAGTCATTCGCGCCAAGCCCTTTTTGGCCGAGCCTTATTTCTACCGCTCGGTGGCCAAAATCAACCTTGAAGATTACAAAGGTGCCGAAGAAGATGCCTCGCTGGCCATCGATCGCAACCCATTCATTGCCGATGCCTATCAAGTGCGCGGTGTGGCGCGACAAAACATGCGCAACTTCGCCGGTGCCATTGCCGACTATGACGAAGGCCTCAAAATCAATCCCGAGGACAAAACATTCTTGATGAACAGAGCCGTTTGCTATGATGAGCTGAAAGATTTCGAGGCGGCTCAAGAGAGCTACAACCGACTGCTCGTCATCGACTCTAAGAACGACCGCGCCTATCTGGGACTGGCCCACCTGAACATGTCGCAAAAGGACAGCACCGCCGCGCTCAGCAATCTAGCACGCAGCATAGAGCTTTCGCGCAACAATGCCAGCGCATTTGCCATGCGGGCCGAGATTGAGATGCGCAGCCAGCACAACTATGAGGCGGCACTGGCCGATATGGACGAGGCCATCAAGTTAGAGCCGCACTATGCCGGCTATTTCATCAACCGGGCGTTCATGAAATATCACCTCGACGACTACTTTGGCGCGATGGCCGACTACGACTATGCCGTGAGCCTCGACCCCACGGCTCTTGAAGCGAGATTCAACCGAGGGCTGCTGCTGGCCGAAGTGAGTGAGAACGACAAGGCCATCGCCGACTTCTCTTATGTGCTGAAAAGTGACCCCCAGAATTTCATGGCTCTCTACAATCGCGCCATGCTCTATATGAACACAGGGCAGTTTCGAAAAGCCATCGCCGACTATGATGCCGTGCTGAAAAAATATCCCAATTTTGAGGCCGGCTATATGGCTCGTGGCGAAGCAAAAAGGCGCATGGGCGACAAAAAGGGAGAAAAAGCCGATTACGATCAGGCTCTTGCCATTTTCAAGCGCAAGAACACCCATGTGAGCGATTTCAATCCAGCCGAGGCCGAAGCCGAAGCTGTTGCCGAGAAAGCGCGGCTTCAAGCCGAAACAGGCGTTATTGAGCCTGAAAGCGAGGACGAAATCACCAATCGCTACAACAGGCTCTTGACACTAGCCACAGAGAATCCCATGAAGCCGGAAAATGCCAACAAACAGCGTGGACGCATAAAAAAGATCAATGTGGAAGTGGAGACGGAGCCCATGTTATTGATCTCCTAATAAAACCTCTACAA
>JAFVCX010000144.1 GCA_017478855.1 Muribaculaceae bacterium
AGTCTAATAGTCTGCATTCTTGCGGTGATTTTTTGATGCCAAAGGAAACCCGTCGGAATCGTGGGACAAGATTCAAGAAGCCTGCGAGATGTGCTGCGCCACACGGCTCACCACGTCGCGCAAAGTGAGTTGTGAGGCCTCAATGGATGTGAATGGAATCATGAGAAAGGTAAATTGTCTTACTTTTAGTTCCAGCAGCAGACATCCGCAACTCGCATCCCACCGTCGTATTTCATTCCATGCAATCAGTTTGTCGTGCATGCGTGGATGAGAGAATTGCATCAAGAGGCCATCATCTTGAATGGTGATGCGTTTCTCAAGCAACGACCATCGTGCCTCCATAGAAAGCGCATAGTTGATATAGGCAAGAGATAATAGCATGGGAGTTGCCACCATGATGAGCAGCAGGCAAGCCAACGCCCAGCGCGCGTCGGCCACAAGAGCCACACTCACGCATAGCACAGCGAGCAGAAAAAGTGCCCACCATGCTTGCCGCAGCATTTTTATGCTAAGAGCCTTGATGTAAGTGCTGGCCAAAACGGCTGATTTCTCAATGATGAGAGGTGGCGTCATGCTAAAACGGAGTGTGGATTTGAAAGAAAAGGCAGGTCTAAATCAGACCTGCCTTGTAGGAACGATCGGGGTCGAACCGATGACCTCCGCAATGTGACTGCGGCGCTCTAAACCAACTGGGCTACGCTCCTATCAGAATTGCGTTGCAAAATTACTGCCTTTTTCTGGTCTGTGCAAGTTTTTTTCAAAAAAAATGAAATTTTCTTCAAAAATAGAGCTTACCACAAGTTCTATAGAAAAAGGTCAATCCACTTTCATGAAGGCAAAGTGGACGGCCAAAATGAGCAGAGCGAATGCTACGAAATGGTTCCAATGCAGATGCTCTCCCTTGAAGATGGTCACCACAATGGCTGTGAAAACCGTGAGCGAGATGGCCTCTTGCACCACTTTGAGCTGCATGAGCGTGTAGGGGCCTCCGTTATCGACGAATCCTATGCGATTGGCGGGAATCATGAAGCAATATTCAAGCAGAGCAATAGCCCATGAGGCAATAATGACCAGCCAAAGCGGCCAGTTGGTGCTGATATCCATTTGCTGCAATTTGAGATGCCCATACCATGCGAATGTCATCAGCACATTTGAAATGACGAGCAGAACGATGGTCGCCATTCCGATAACAAGATTGTGATTCATCTTATTTTTTTTGCGTCAGCGCTTTTTATGCGAAATCGCGCGCACGCTGCTTTGACGCAAAAGTTCCCGGCGACGCGCAATCTCTTCATAACCTTTTTTATATGCTTCCATGTTACGTGGCACAAGCACTTGGCAATATCCTGTGCCTTCTTTATTGTAGAGCTTTGAAAGGTTCACATAATATTTTCCGTTGCCCCGCTTGATGCTGAACACTTCGGCCTCACGCTGGTTCACAAGGTCGCACTGCGCACTGTGGTTGTTTTTGCCGCTCCCTTGCAATGCGTTTGGCACTCCGTTCTCACCCGTCCAAGCCGGCATCACGTCGGCACAAGGAGGATAGCCCATGGCCACCCACATGGTGGTGAGGCTCGGATGCTCCCATGAAAGCACACCTTCAATCACGATAGAGGCTGTGCTGATGCGGCGAGGAATGAAGTCTTGGTCAACTACCCAAGTATCACCGTTGTTGTTGAAGTTCTTGCCCAAGCGGCTATGGTAGAACGTGCGCGAAATGACCTCGGTAAACGTGGCCGGAGTGATGTTGCGCTCCAAGATGTAGGGACGCAGCAGCTCTTTCTCGTTGTCATGCCGAATATAGCCCATGCCTTCTCCCTCACGGCCACTCACCGAATAATTTGTGCGTGTGAGTATGCCACTGGGTTCGTCTTTGAGATCAAATCGTGTCCAGTTGTAGTTGCCGGTTTCAAAATACGCTCCATTTCCTTGTGCGTCAATTACTCCGAAATTGGCCTCAACTCCCAGTGGCTTAGGAAGCTCTTGCAGCACCTGCTCAAAGTCATCCACTGTGGTACAGCGCTCAAGCGCATAGCGCATCACCACGCCCTCTTTGTCCATTTCGCTTTCGGGCACCGAGTCGTCGTTGAGATTATAGGATGCGGTGTTCATGATGGCAAATCCACGCTCATTCATGCCCATCCATGCTGCCGTGTCGCGCTTGTCGCGGGCATCAAAGAGGGCCACAAACTCCAGCAAACCATCGTGCGCTTCGATGCGCTCCACACGATTGTTTTGGTCGTTGGTGTCACGGTTCTTCCATAATAGAGGTCTTCCATTGGCCGTCAGGCTCCCGCTCACGATGGCCGAGGTGCATGCGTCGGCCGCCAGTGCGGCCAGCAGCACCAGTGCGGCGATAAAAAGTCGTTTCATGCGCAATTACGATTTGAGTTGCTTGACAATGTCGAGAACCAGCTGCTCAACGGCAGTCGATTGAAAGCCCAGTGCGATGGCATAGATTTTGCACATCGACAACTCGGTTTCATCCATGTCGCCATCAATAATCATCAGGCTCACCATGTCGCGCAGGTAGCGCAATTTAGTTTCTTCATCACCCGGCAACTCAACGCTCACGAGGTCGGGGTGTTCCAGCAAGTGATTAAGTTGTTCTTCCGTGAGATTCTCGCGGGCTGCCACGGCGGCGATGAGTGCAAGCTCGCTCTCCTCAACGCGCCCGTCGGCCAATGCGAGCATAATCAGGTTCTTCACCTGACCCATTTGTGTGATTTGACTGTTATCCATAATATAAATGATGTCGTTACTTATTTGGCGAGGTTGCCCAGAATGCTGCGAGTGATTTCGCGAGTCACGGCACGCGTCGCTGCGCTTGTGGCGTTTTTCGCGATTTTTCCTGTAGCCGATGTCTTGGACTTGGTCTTTTTGCCGGTGACTGCGTCGCTCACTTTGGTGCCAATGATAGTGGCGACAGCTCCCGTCACCGCAGTTATGACGGCCTTGACGATTTTGCTCCAAATGCCGGGTTTGCCGCTGCCTTTTCCTTTGGCTTCAGTAGCCGCTTGGGCAGCCTCTTCGGCCTCGCGGGCGGCTTGCTCGCTCTCGGCCAGCAGCACTTCAAAGGCCGATTCTCGGTCTTCGGCTTTATCATAATGGCCATAAAGGCGTGATTGCTTGATGATGTCGAGCCGTTGCCCCTCGCTGATG
>JAFVCX010000145.1 GCA_017478855.1 Muribaculaceae bacterium
CTTGAAATAAATGTATTCGCCAAAAATGCTGAAATAAGCGCGATATTGCTCAGCACCGGAGAAGAAGGGGTGCGCTCCCCACTTATTACCCGTTTCTGGATCAATGTCGCTGATTGACACAGGAACCCGGTCGATTTTAAGGAATGATTGTGCCAACCGGCCAATTTGGCCAGATGAAGTGATTTCGCCTGTGCTTGAGCCTTGTGTGGCAAGGTCGAGTTGTGGTGAATTGAGGGAACGGCCCACCATTTGGTCATCGGGGAGTTGGAGTAGTTGCGCTTCGAGCACTGATCCGGCCGCCGAACGCAATGGGTGCAAGTCGGCCTCGGTAGTTTGGGCTGGATTGAGGGACAACAATTGCACGGCTGACATGTCGGTGATGCCGTTTTGCGTGTTAGCAATGACGTTCATTGCGCGTCCATTTGCGCTGATGACTCGGTAGTAACCGGGGCCGTAGAATTGGCTGTTAAAGGTGAGTCCTTGTGCGAGCGCGGTGACTGCCATCAAGGTTGCAAACATGAACAGGGCGGTGAGCCGTGAAGATTTCATTGCTATGAATGTTTTAAGGGTGTGTAAGTGAATAATTCGTAAGTTATGTGCATGCGAGATTCCCGTAACTTCCTGATATTCAGGGGGGGTAGTTGGAATGGTGCAAAATCGTGCCAAAGTTAGTGAATTTGTGCCAAACGGCCATCATTTTTTTGTGGTTTTTTCGCGTTTGGCCCAAGAATTTAACGAAAACAATGAGCGGACGGATGCAATTTGCCGGGGTAGGCGGGGTGGTGCATCTCCGACGCACGGTTTCTCTTTCGATAGAAGAGAAGGGGCAAGAATGCCCCTTCTGGATGAGATGCCGCTTTTGCGCGGGGGTTATTTGGCGTAGGGCTTGATGGCATCGCGCCAAATGAGGTAGCCTTCGCCCACAAGGTGCAGGCCGTCGTTGGTCAGCTCGGCCCGCAGGTGTCCGTTGTCGTCCACGAAGAGGGGGTAGAGGTTGATCCACGTGACTCCGCGGCGGCGTGCCACGGCCTCAAGGGCGCGGTTGCCGTCGACCACCACTTGGTCGCGCCCCACGAGGTATTTCCACTCACGCACGTCGTTGTTGAAGGGCAGCATGGACTGGAGGTAGATTTTGGTGCGCGGGGAGCGGGTCTGGATGAGGGTGATGAGCTTCTCCATGGCGCGGCCGATGCTGTCGCCATCGACACCATGCGACACGTCGTTGACCCCGCTGAGGATGAAGATTTTCTTGGGCTGTCCTTTGAGGATGGGCTCCATGCGCTCGTAGAGGCCTTGCACGATGTCGCCAATGATGCCGCGGTTTTTGACGTGGCGGTTGCCGAGCAGTTCGTTCCACTCGGCACCGTCGGTGAGGCTGTTGCCCAGCATGATGATGTCGCTTTTGCCCACGGGTAGGGTTTGGAAGTGGGTGGCACGCCGGGCGTAGTAGACATCTTGGTTGGCTTGCGCCATGCCGGCGGCGAAGCCGATTGCCGCCAGCAAGAGGGTGAGTGCGATTTTTTTCATAACGCTATGGGGAAAAGGAGGTTAGGAGCGTCCTCGATAGGCATCTTCGGCTTTTTTGACCGAGCCGTGGAGCAGCAGGAGGCGTTTGGCCTCGTCGTAGCCCAGCCCGAGGTCGTCGACGAGCATGCGTGTGCCGCGGTCGACGAGCTTTTGGTTGGTGAGCTGCATGTTGACCATCTTGTTGCCTTTGACGCGCCCCATCTGAATCATGACGCTGGTGGAGATCATGTTGCAGATGAGTTTTTGGCCCGTACCGCTCTTCATGCGTGAGCTGCCGGTGACGTATTCGGGGCCTACAATCATCTCGATGGGCACCTCGGCCACTTCGCTCACGGGGGCATCGGGGTTGCTGGTAATGGCGGCTGTGAGGCAGCCGTGGGCGCGAGCGTCGCGCAAGGCTCCGATCACACAGGGCGTGGTGCCTGAGGCGGCGATGCCGATGACGGTGTCTTTGTCGTTGATGCCAAACTCTTGCAGGTCTTTCCAGCCTTGCTGCAAGTCGTCTTCGGCGTTCTCAACGGCGTTGCGCAAGGCGTAGTCGCCGCCGGCGATGAGGCCGATGATCCAGCCCGGATCCATGCCGAAGGTGGGGGGTATCTCGCTGGCATCGAGCACGCCGAGGCGTCCGCTTGTGCCGGCACCCATATAGAAGATGCGTCCGCCTTGCTTCATGCGCTCGACGATGCCCGTGACGAGCTTCTCGATTTGTGGAATCGCCTTTTGCACGGCATCGGCCACTTTGTGGTCTTCCTGATTGATTTCGGTGAGGATTTCGTGCACCGATTTTTTCTCGAGGTCGTTATAAAGCGAGGGTTGCTCGCTGATTTTTACAAAAGCCATTGGTGTTGAAAGGGGTGATGATTAGTTGTTGCTGTGATACTTGATGAGGCCTTCCATGGGATTTTGGATGATGGTTCCCACGGTTACGCCGCAAGCCTCGGCTGCCTCGGTGAGCACCGAGCGGAAGTGGTTGGCGATGGAGCCAACGAAGTTGCATGGCAGTTCTTGGTAGTTTTTGTAGCTGGTCACGTTGCGTACGAAGAAGGCCTTGAAAGCGCGCAGCACGAGGTCGTGGATGGACGGTTCGCTGAGGTTTTCTTTGAGGAATGGAGCGAACTTGGCCAGATAACGGTTGGCTGCCGGCTGGCGATAGACGGCGTTGATGATGGCCGTGCGGTCGGTGTCGAACTGCTGGAGGAATTTCTCGCACAGCGGTTCGGGCAGTTGCTTCTTGAGCACATCGCCCACGAGCAGCTTGCCCATGACGGCGCCACTACCTTCGTCGCCCAAGATGTAGCCCAGCGGCGACACGTTGTCGACCACGCGTTGCCCGTCGTAGTAGCACGAGTTGGAGCCGGTGCCCATGATGCAGGCGATGCCGGGCTGGCGTCCGCACAATGCTCGTGCGGCGGCGAGCAGGTCGCTTTCGACCTCGATGGTGGTTGCGGTGGGCATGTTGGCTTTGAGAGCGTTCACCACTTGATTTTTGATTTCGTCGTTGATGATGCCCGCGCCGTAGTAGTAGATTTCGTCCACTTTATAGCTCACCAAGTGGGGCATCAGTTCCTCATGGATGCGCTCGGTCATTTCGTCCTGCGTGAGCAGCAAGGCGTTCATGCCGGTGGTAAAGATTTGAGCAATTTTCTCGTTTCCGTTAAGCAGGCACCAGTCAATCTTGGTGGAGCCGCAATCAGCAATTAAAATCATAATATCAGTGTTTTTTAATAATTAATTCGGGATTGGTTGTTATATCTTGATGTAGATTTTCTTTTTATAAAGAATGTAGCCAAAGAGCCAAGTGATGCACACAAAGGTGATGGCATAGAGGCACGATGCGGCCTCGGGGGTGGTGGTGACGGCACTCCATCCGTCGTAGATGAGCGAATGAATGGTGATGGGCTTATCGTCGCTGCCCATGCCCAGCCGCACGGTGCCAAAAACGATGGAGAGAATGGCGCCCATGAGGTAGCAGAACAGAGGATTCACTCCGAACGACTGGAAGAAGCGGCACCAGCGGTTGTGACCTTTGACATCGATGAAATAGATGAGCATGCCCAAGATGCACGAGGCCATGCCGCAGGTGATGAGCACGTAGCTGCTCGACCACATCTTTTTGCCACAGGGGATGCCATATTGCAGCAGCCAGCCCACGAGCAGCATCACGCTGCCCCAAAGCAGAGCCTTGCCCATGCGGGTGTTGTTGTCGCGAATGTCGATGAGCATCTTGCCCACCATAAAGCCAATGAGCACATGGGCAATGCAAGGCAGGGTGCTGAGCAGGCCTTCAGGGTCAAGGGCCAAGCCGTTGTCGTGATACATGTGGGCATCGCCCAGCACGCTTAGGTCCACACGCGAGAGAATGTTGTCGAGCGAGAACTCATAGCCGTTGCCTGTGCCGAGGATGATGGCATAAACAACCAAAATCAGGCCGATAATCCACGGGATGAACTTGGCACGGAAAGTCACGGCAATCACCGAGCCGAAGAAATAGACCAAAGCCAAACGCTGGAACACACCGAGAATGCGCAGATGGCCAAACATATCGTCGAAAAACGAGCTGTCGGGGTTGTAAAGTCCGCGCAGCCACATGCCAAACCACTGCACCATCCAGCCAATGAGAAACAGAATGACGGAGCGGCGCACAATTTTCCACAACAAGCCGCCGTTCCAAGTGAAATTGAACTTGCGCAGCGAGAAATACATGGCCACGCCCATAACGAACATGAAGAAGGGAAACACAAGGTCGGTGGGAGTGAGCCCGATCCACTCGGCGTGCTCTAAAGGCCGGTAGAGATGGCTCCATGTGCCCGGATTGTTGACCAACAGCATGCCTGCTATGGTGATTCCTTGCAAAATGTCGACTGCGAGAAGCCGTTTGTTGTCTTTAGCCATATTAATTTGAGTTTGTCAAGAAAATCAGTTAGGTTGTGTCACTTCATCAATGAGATAGATGAGCGACTGGTAGGGGATTCCGCTATGAGTGGTAAGTCCTATCTCACAAGTGCGGCTATTGCTGAAACCACGTTTTGCTCCTGATGCTTCAATGGCTGCCCGCAAGTGGCGCAGCGCATAAGCGTTGAGCTCGGGGTGAGTAAATCCTTTGTCGCCGGCAAAAGCGCAGCAGCCCACCCCCTCGGGCAGTACCACACGGGTGGAACAGCGACGAGCCAACGAGAGAATTTTGTCGTTTAACCCCATCAGGCGTGTGGAGCAAGTGAGATGCAGGGCTACGGGTTCGTCGGTGGGCTTGAACGTGAGTTCACCGGCCACATAGTCGTGGATGAACTCCATGAGTTCAAGCGGTTTCACTTGCTGCATGTGCTGGCGCATGCGGTGCAGGCAAGGACTCTGGTCGCACACAATGGGGTAGCGACCATTCTCGGAAACTTGCAGCAGGGCGGCTTCGAGTTCGGCCGTTTTGCGCAAAGCCACGTCGGGCATGCCCTTGCTCTCCCAAATCATTCCACAGCACAAGCCGCTCATGCCTTGCGGGAAGATTACCTCCCAGCCACATCGTTGCAAGAACTCCACCACTTTGTCTACCAAGTCGGGCCGGGCCGCTCCGGCTGCGCGTCCCATAGTTTGGTTGAGGCAGCTGGGGAAATACACCACTTTTTTGCCCGACGCTTGGCGGTTGGCCGATAGTTTTGTTTTGCGGTGTGGCTTGGGCATGGCCGGAGTCCATTGCGGCAATCCCAAGTGATGCATGGTTTTTCCGATGGCGGTCACGGCTTTGTCGCCCATGAGGCTATGAGCCGCGTCGGCCACATAGAGCAACGATTTCAAACCATCTTTAATGATGGCGAAATGGCTGCCTGCAAAGTTGCCCACGCTGTGCGCCCATGTGCCGGGCCGATGCATCTCGTTGCGCAGGTCATGAGTCAGTTCGCCCACGTTGATGCCCATCGGGCACGAGGTGCTGCACAGGCCATCGGCTGCACAAGTCTGCTCGCCCAGATAGCGATATTGTTTTTCAAGCCGTGCCAACCGCTGCGGGTCTTCGCCCGTGGCACGCAGACGGGTCATTTCGCGTTGCACGATGATGCGCTGGCGGCTCGAAAGGGTGAAACCACTGCTCACGCAATTCACTTCACAGAAGCCACACTCGATGCACTTGTCCACGTGGTCGTTGGTGAGTGGCATGGGCTTGATGTCGCTGATAAAACTGGTGGGATCCTCGTTGAAGATGACACCCGGATTCAGTATGTTGCAGGGGTCAAAAAGACGTTTCACCTCTTGCATGATGGCATAAGCCTTGTCGCCCCACTCTTTGCGCACATAAGGAGCCATATTGCGTCCTGTGCCATGTTCTGCCTTGAGCGAGCCGTCGTATTTATCCACAACCAAATGCACAATTTCGTCCATGAGATTGCGATATCGTTCCACATCTTGGGGCGTTTCGAATGACTGCGCGATGATGAAGTGATAGTTCCCTTCAAGAGCGTGACCATAGATGCAGCTGTCGTCGTAGCCGTGCTGCTCAAGCAGGCGAGCCAAGTCCATGGTTGCGTCGGGCAGATCCTCGATGTGGAATGCCACATCTTCTATAATAACGGTAGTGCCCGGCGGCCGGGTGCCGCCCACGCTGGGGAATATACCCGAACGAATGGCCCAGTATTTTCCGTATTCAGCCGGGTCGCTGGTGAAACGTGCCGGCACATATAGCTCAAAGGGCCGCAAAACGGCGCTGATGACCGCGATGTTGGCTTCAAGCTCTTCGGGTGAGTCGGCAAAGGTTTGCACCAGCACGGCAGTGAGGTTCTTTCCTGTGGGGTCGTCCACGCTTTCGAGTGATTTGCGGTCGAGAATTTCGGCGCAATGCACCGGAGCCTGCCTCATGACCACAACGGCTTCGCAAGCTCGCCGCATTTCGGAGAAATAGAGCATGGCGCTGGCCCGATGCGGATATAGGTGGCCCGTCGACATGGTGAACTGACTGGCAAAACCCAACGTGCCCTCACTGCCCACCATCAGGTGTGTGATGATGTCGAAGGGGTCGGTATAGCGTACGAAAGGAGAAATATTCAGTCCCGTGACATTCTTGATGGCATATTTGCGCGTGATGCGTTCCACCAAATCTTTGTCGGCCATCACTTGGTCGCGCAATCGCTCGATGCCCGCAATCACCTCCGGGTGCGACTGGCTGAAGGCGGCTCGGCTGCCGGCATCGCCAGTGTCGAGCACCGTGCCGTCGGCCATGACTATGCGCATGGAGCGCATCATGCGGTCGCTATTGGCATGCGTGCCGCAGCTCATTCCGGAAGCATTGTTGATGACAATGCCACCCACCATAGCCGAGTTTTTCGATGCGGGATCGGGTGTGAAGGTGCGCCCTAACGGAGCCAATATCTTGTCGACTTGCGCGCCCACAAGCCCCGGCTGCAGAGTGATGGCTGAAGCGTCAGAGGAAATATGGTAGTCCTCCCAGTGCTTCCCTGCCACGATGAGGATAGAGTCGGTCACCGTTTGGCCGCTCAAACTGGTGCCGGCGGCACGAAAAGTGACGGGCAGACGCATTTCATTAGCGATGGCCAGCAATCGACTCACTTCGGCCTCGTTTTTGCTGCGCACCACCACTTGAGGCAGGTGGCGATAGAAGCCGGCGTCGGTGCCCCACGCCAACAAGCGCAAATCGTCGGTATAGATGCGGTCGGCCGGAATGAATTGGCCTATCCGTTTCACATATTGCTGATGTCGGTCGGTCATCTTTGGGGATTAATAGAGGTAGTATTTGGCCGATTTCAGGCGGAAGGCTTCGGCATCTTTCGTCCAATATCCAATGATGTCTTCCACTTTATATCGCTTGGTGAAACGCTCGCGAATCTCTTTGGTGCCACACACTTTGTCGAACATGGCATAGCGTTTGGGATTTTGCTCAAAGATTTTCACATCGGGGTACAACTCGTGCATCACCTGTAAAAAATAGAATTGCGTGAGGGTGAGGTTGGCCCTATCCACATCGGTGATGTAGGTTTGCACTCCATGCACTTCTTTTTTCTCTTGGTTCACGTCCACGCTGGTGACAAAGAAAGGTTTCACATTGATGGGGCGGAACTCCAGCCCTGGCAGATGCAGCGCATTCCTGGCGTCGCACACCTTATCGGCATCGGCCCAAGTGGCGCAGAAAAGCTGGAAGGGCAGCGTGTAGCCAATGCCCGTATTGAAAATGTACAGCTCACCAATGATGCCGCTCAAAGGATAGAAAAATGCGCTTTCGGGCGAGGGAATCTGAGGTGAGGGCAGCACCCACGGCATGCCGGTGTCGCGAAACTTCATGTCGCGCGTCCAGCCTTGCATGGGAATCACCGTGAGGCGAGCTTTCTTGGCGGTGTGGCCTTCTTCATTGAGGAAACGTGCCAGCTCGCCCGGAGTGAGGCCATAGAGGTATGGAATGGCATATTTGCTCACGAATGAGAAATAGCCTTCTTCCACCAAATTACCCTCCACTTTGTTGCCTCCCAGTGGATTGGGGCGGTCGAGCACCATAAATTCCTTGTCATTCTCGGCGCAGGCTTCCATGCACACACCCATGGTGGCATAGAACGTGTAGCTGCGGCAGCCAATGTCTTGTATGTCATAGACGAGCACATCAATGTCTTTTAGCATTTCGGGCGTGGGTTTGTGGGTTTTACCGAAAAGAGAATACATTTTGATGCCCGTCTTGCTATCAACCTCATCGCCCACAGCATCGCCGGCATGAGCATTGCCACGCACGCCATGCTCAGGGCCGTAAAGAGCCACCAGTTTCACCCCCGGAGCTTCATTGAGGATATCGACGGTGCTTTTCAGATTGTTGTCGATACCGCTGGGGTTAGTCACCAGCCCCACGCGCTTGCCTTGCAACTGGGCAAAACCGCCATCGCGCAGCACTTCGATGCCGGGCTTAACCACGGCGCTGGCCACCACGGCCACCAGCGCAAGAGCCACACTCAATATATATCGTTTCATCGGTCGAGAAGTTTTAAGATTATTTTTTCCCATAAGAGGGGTCGATCTTTTTATCCACAAAGTAGGTCACCACCAATGTGGCCACACAGCACACCATCACCATCCAGAAGAAATTGACGTAGCCAATGGCTTCTTGGATATAGCCGGCAACAAAACCGGGCAGCATCATGCTCAATGCCATGAATGCCGTGCAGATGGCATAATGCGACGTTTTGAATTCTCCCTCGCTGAAGTACATCATGTACAGCATGTAGGCAGTGAAGCCGAATCCATATCCAAACTGTTCGATGGCTACGGCGATTGAGATGACCCACACGTTGCTGGGCTGCGCCATAGCAAGGTAGACAAACGTAAGGCAAGGCAACGTCATGCATGCGGCCATGACCCACAATGATTTTTTCAGACCCACGCGCGAAGCGTAGATGCCGCCCAAAATGCCGCCAATGGTCAGCGCCAACACACCGCATGTGCCATACACTACGCCCACCGTTTCGGTGCTCAGTCCCAAGCCGCCCTCGGCGGTGCTGTGAACAAGGAATGGCATGCACAGCTTGATCAGGAATCCCTCTGGCAGGCGATAGAGCAGCATGAAAGCTATTGCCAGCAACACGGCGGGCTTCTTGACAAAAGTGACAAACGAACTGACGAACTCGTTCAGCCCCGTTGCCCAGCTCACTTTTTCGTCGCTCACACGGGGCTTGTCGTCGGGGCTGTAGGGCATCGTAAAAGTGTGATAAAGTGTAATTAACAGGAAAATCACCGCGCTCACGCCCAACGTGATTTGCCACGACAGGGGGATATTGCCAGTTTTGGTTTCGATCAAACCTGCAATGAGCACCAGCACACCCTGACCGAAGATGGATGCAATGCGATAGAACACGCTGCGGATGCCGATAAAGGCGGCTTGACTGCTGGTGCTATGTGCCAGCATGTAGTAACCGTCGGCAGCAATATCGTGGGTCGCGCTGGCAAATGCAGCGATGATGAATAGAATCAATGTGAAAGTGAAAATTCCTATCGGGGTGTGGCCTGACGCGATGGTGGCAGCGTCGGGCTTGGGCAGCGTGATGGTGAGCAAAACCAACATGGCAGTCATGAGCACTTGCATAGCCACAACCCACCAACGCTTGGTTTTCACCACATCGACGATGGGGCTCCATAGTCCTTTTAAGAACCACGGGAAATACAAAAGCGTGGTGAAAAACGACATGTCGCCATTGGGGACACCCATCTTGGTGAACATCATCACCGAGATATTATTAACAACGAAGTAGGGGACACCTTCGGCAAAATACAGCGTTGGCACCCACCACCATGGGTTTTTGTAAGCGGTTTTCTCTTTCATTATCTTGATTTTAAGGTTAATATTGCTTGTCGATGATGGCTCCGGGGAAGTAGTGAGCCAAAATTTGCCGGTAATTATAGCCTTTTGCTCCCATCACAGCGGCTCCAATTTGACACAGCCCCACGCCGTGTCCCCAGCCTGCGCCGCGCAGCACAAACTTGGCAGGATAGCCGTCGGCATCCACGTCGTGTCGCTCGACTACGAAGGCCGAACTGTAGAGGGCTGTTTCGCTCAGCGCATATCGGATGGTGAGTTCTTTGCCTATGGTGCGAGTGAGTTTCTCGCCCACAATTTTCATTTTATATAGACGGCCACTCTTGCCGCGAGCTATGGGCTGCAGGTCGCGAATGCGGCCGTAGTCCACTCCCGTGCGCTTGGCAATCAGAGCCGAAAGCTCGTTTTGTGTGTATTCAACCTTCCAGCGATAGAAATCGGTGGTTTCTTGGTCGTAATCGTTTAGCACTTGACTTAAAATGCCGGCATCGCGTGTGTTGCAGAATGCGTCGGGACAGGAAAGAATCCACTCCTCGGCCGCTTCTTCGCGGGTGAGGTCAGGGAAGTCGTTTTCGTCCTCTCCATCACGTCGCGCTTCCAAGTAGTCGTAATGCGTGTCGTCCCAGCAGTTTTCAAATTCTTCCATCACACCGCCGCACGACTTGCTGAAACGTGCGTCGCACAATGCGCCTTCGTGGGTGAGCACCTCGCCCCAAGTGGCCGCAATGGCTTGGCGCACGGTTTCGGTCGAGGCGCGGGTGATGCCCTGATAACGCTGGCAATGGTCGTCGGCGCACACGTCGAAGTTTACATGGTCGTCGCGACCCCACCACTTGATGGCCTCGTCGGCATCACCACCGCCCAAGTCGGGCTGCTCGTCGCTCATGACCGAGCGGTTGCCATTGGCGGCCAGTTGTGCCGCGGCACGTTGTTCGTCGGTTTTGATTTGCGCCAGCAGCCAGCTGCGCGAAATTACGGCATGCGCTTTGAGCAGCTCTAATGAGGCGTGCGCACTCATTTCACTTGAAATCACACTCAACAAGTAATCTTCCACCGGAACGATGTTGATGGCCGTCACTTGGCCATTTTCCACAATGAGGCGCAGCGCACCCTTGAAGCTTTGGTCTTCTTTGCGCCGCCAGTGAAAACTCACGCCTATGGTCACGTCTTTGATGGTGAAGAAATCTGTGTCGGGGTCTGAGGGCGAGAGAATCCATTCGGCTGTGCATTTGCCTTGTAGCAGCACATGATGGCCTTCGGTTCCGGCCTTGAAAACACCCGAAAAAACTTCACCGTGACACTGATAGGAGCCATGTAGTTCAAACTCGATGGCCGGAGCGTTGACGATGCCCACTTGAACGGTTGGAACAGGGTTGTTCATGAGTGTGATGATAATTTGAAGGTTTTAATTGGAGGTTTTTATAAAATTGTCCATTATGCGAGCTATGCCGGTGTCGTCCACACATAGTTCATCATAGATTTGCTGCACAAGTGTGGCATTGAGCCGCTCAAAGTTGGCAGGTTCGGGCACGGCCCACACGCCGCCCATGTCGACCGATGCCGGGCTGATGAGCAACTGGTCCGCTCCGGGTCCAAAACATGCAGGACGATGCTTGCGGCGCGGAAAAACCGCCACATTGAGGTAATCTCCGTCGCGCCAAGCCAGCACATTAACCATAGGTTCCAGCTGTGAATCGGGCTGCGACATGCGCATCGCCAGTAGCAACCGGGAAAAATATAGGCTGGCCAGTGGCAAGCCGGCGGCGCGAATGAGGAAAACGGGGCGTCCCAAGCGGTGCGTATAGCCTATGAAGCCCTCGTCGCACACCTCCATTTGTGCCTCGGCGGGCCACAAGTCGGGTTCTGTGATTTCGTCGCATAACGGCAGAAAACCTTTGCATCCTGCTTGAAAATGCATGTGATCGGGAGCCGAGGCACCGCAACGAGCACCGTTGAAAAACACCACCCAATGGGGCAATTCAGCGGCAAGCTGCAGCATGTGGTCGATGCGTGCGAGGGGCCACAGTTGCTGTGGCGTGTGCTCCAAAGCCGAGATGGTGAGGTGGCGCGGGAAAATGGGGTAGGGATTCACTTGAATCTTATAGTCACCCCACCTCACCATCTCTTGCTCTTTGGGCTGGTTGTGGCTGCACAAGAAACAAGGTCGGGCGGCCAATGAAGCGGCATCGGTGCGTGCCGCACTTGAGCGACGGCGCACACTGTTACATTGTAGCACCACGGCGGCGTGCTCGAGCGCAATGTGGCGCAGCTGCACTTGCTCAAGGGCTGCAAAGTTGTTGCGCACCATGGGCCAATCGCGCAGCTGTCGTTCAAACAAAGCGTCGACTTCTTGTGCAAGATGTGTCATAAAAAGAGATTTATTTCTTGTTAAGAGCAATGCGTGCTTGGAGTTCCCAAGTGCGGATGCGATCTTTATACAAGTTGTTGCGATTCATCTTTTCCACATCGAGGCTGGCATCGCTGTTGTCGTCCCAGCGGCGGCACAGATACACGGGTTCATACACGCGGCCAATCTGATAGATACGCGAGATATTCAATCCCAGCGCATAGTCTTCACCATAGCTGGTGTTAGGAATCTTCACATCGCGCAGCACGGGTGTGTAGAATGCGCGGGGTGCGCCCAGTCCGTTGATGCGCAAGGCATTGTTGCGGCCATTCTCAGGAGTCCACTCGCGGTGGTCGATGATGCCCGGCGCAATCATGTTGAGGTTGATGTCGGTCATCATATAGGTACCCACCACCATAGCCACGTTTTGCTTGTAGAAGGCCCGCACCATTGTGGTGAGTGTGTTTTCATCTTTGTACATATCGTCGCTGTCGAGCTGCACGATGAACTTGCCGGCTTTCTCGTGATGCGCCGCCAGATTCCAATAACCGCCAATGCCCATGTCGTAATAGTCGGCAATGATGTGGATGAGGCGCGGGTCATCTTTATACTCATCGATGGCCTCGCGGGTGCCGTCGGTCGAGAAATTATCCACCACCATGAGGTTGAACTTGAAATCTGTTTTTTGACGCAACACGCTCTCGATGGCATCGCGAATGGTGCGGATGCGGTTGCGCACGGGAATCATCACAGTGGCCTCAACCTCGAAGTTGTCTTCTCCAAACTCAATGTGTTTGAAGTTGGGTTTGCCGTCGATTTCGGGCACCAAGTATCCACCAATTTCTTTCAGGTGCTCGGTGCAGGCAGCTTCCATCTCGATTTGGCGGCCACGGTTGCGCGGATCCACATAATCGAAGATTTTCTCGCCGCTCTTGCGCGTGTCAAGCTCCACATCGCTGTAAAGGAATTCGTTGATGTGGGTGATTTGGGCAAACTGGCTTAACTTAAGGCGCAGGTCATAGAGGCCGGCGAACTCGTAGTCGGCTTTCATGGCAGCGGCGGCCTTCTTGAAGCAGCAACCGCAGAAGAAAAGCACTGAGCCAAAGTCGAAGTCGTCGCGCAACGAGCCAAACTGATAATCGATCACGGGAGCTTTGTCGGCACCTTTATCGGTCACGTTATAGTGGTCGGCATAGAGCATGCCGCTCTGTGTGTCATCGGCGAGTTTCACAAAACGCTCCACGGCAAAGGGGCCAAATTTGAGCGTGTCGAACTTGGTGTAGAGCATCACATAGTCGCTGTCGGCCTTTTCGGCAATAGCTTTGATGGTTGCGCTGGCTGTGAGATTCTTCACAGCAATCACTTCGCAGCCTTCAATAGGAGCCTCGGCATTTTCGCCTGCCAGCAGATAGATGTTGTTGACCAGTTCATTTGCCTTGAGGTTGTCAACGGTTTGTCCGGCCTGTTCGGCGTTGACAAACGGAATGAAGCAATTAATTCTTCCCATAATGAGTGTTATTGATTGTTTTGATGAATAATTCGGTTGAGTTGTTGCCGCGCTTGGAGTTCCCAAGTGCGAATGCGGTCTTTATACACATTGTTGGCGTTCTCACGCTCCAGAGTCAGGTCGCTATCGGTATTGTCGCTCCAGCGACGTCCCAGCGTCATCACCTCCCACACGCGTCCCACTTTCCAGCGTCGGGAAATCATCAGCCCCATGGCATAATCCTCGCCATAACTTGTGCCGGGCAGGCCTATGCTGCGATAAATGGGGGTGAAGAAGGCGCGGGGACCACCTATGCCATTCACGCGCAGCAGGTTGTTGCGTCCATTCTCATCGGTCCACTCTCGGTGAGCTATGATGCCCGGAGGAATTTCTTCGAGATTCTCGTTCACAATTTTATAGGAGCCTACCACCATAGCCGCACGGGTTTCATAGAACCGAGCTACCATAGTTTGCAGCACATGAGGGCCGGCAAAAAGGTCGTCGCTATCAAGTCCTATGGCAAAACGTCCGCAACGATTGTCGTAGATGGCTTGGTTCCAGCAGCCGCCAATGCCCAAATCGTCGCGATCGGGGATGATGTGCACAAGCCGGGGGTCGTGGGAGAACTCATGGATAGCCTCGGTGGTTCCATCGGTTGAATGGTTGTCCACGATGATGAGGTTATAGTTAAAAGGTGCCTCTTGCGTCAGCACGCTCCTGATGGCATCGCGAATGACGGTAACTCGATTGAGCACAGGAATCACGACCGAGCACTCCACAGAAAAGTCACCTTGGGTAAGATCCACTTCTTCTTGCAAGGAGGGTTGCAGATAGGCTCCAACCTGTTTTAGGTGCCATGTGCACATGGCCTCCATCTCGCGCTGCGCCGCTGCCGCATCGGGAGCCTGATAGTCAAAGATTCGCTCACCGCTGCTGCGGTTGTCATGAGGGGTGTCGGTGTAGAGGAACTCTGGAATGTGGATAATCGCTCCCATTTGCGACAACGCTAACCTCACGCCATAGAAATTGGCATGCTCCAGCCGTCCAAAAACGGAATGAATCATTTCTTCGGCTTGTGCCAATTCACGAGTCCTTATGAGGGCTAACGAGCCGAAGTCGAACTCATCGCGCAGACTGCCTGACTGGTAGTCGATGAGTGGATGCTTGACCAGCCTGCCGTCTTCTCCGCGAGTAAAGTGGTCAGCATAAAGCATGACAGCTCCCGTGTCGTGTGCAATCACAAGCATTCGCTCAAGGGCTTTATAGCCCAGCTCAAAGGGGGTGTCGCGCAAAGCAACAAGCGTATAATCGTCGGCCGTGGTGAGTCGTTTCATGTCGCGTGGTGATTACTTCTCAAAATAGTTGAGGGCGTTTTGCATCAGTTCCTGACGTGCCCGGGCGTCCATCACTTCGAGAGGTACTCCGGTGACAAGCGTGCGATAAGTGCCGCGGTCGCTCACGATACCAGCCGGGATGTTGTTTTCGCTATAACGCATGAAGGTGACACCCTGCTTGTCGCTGGCACGAATGGCATCGGGCGACTCGACGGCATAGCACTTGCCATTGAGTGTATTGACGAACGTCCAACGGTCGCCATCGGGCATCATTTGGTTAGGAGTGGGCACGGTATAGACTTCGCCACGCTGGGTAGCCATTCCATCGACCCACTCAAAGCCCAGCACATTGCGGGCAAACGTGGTTTCCTCGCTATTGACCGAATCCTTGTCCCAAATGTCGCTGCCCACGTAGGCACCGGTCACAATCAGGTTGCTGCCGCTCTCGGCGCTTGTTTGGAGGGCGGCCATCAGCGCGGGAGTGAACGCCTTGAAGCGGTTGGGCATAGCTCCACGGCCCGTGGGCACTTCTTTTTGCTTGCCTAAAATCAGATCGACCGCTTTGAAGCCGGTGAGTGTTGTGTGGCGTGCCTCGGCAGCCTGCACGCTGGTGGAAATGAACGAATATCCGGCCTGCATAATGGCCTCGCCGTGGGTGGCGGGATAATCGAAGGTGTTGCCGGCAATCACTTTGGTTTCGTGATTGCTGCGGCAAGCGCCAAAGCCCGGCGCATCGTCATCGCGCCACGGCAAGTTGCGGCGGAACTCGCGTTGCGAGCCCAAATAGTTGATTTGTTCCATATAAGGAACTCCGTGGTCTTTCTCATCATAGAAGCCGGCAATCTCACCGTTTTCGAACCAATCGGGGCCGCTCACTCGCGTGAATCCGTTCACAACCATCACGGTGCCTTTGCTGTTGGGCGCAATGCCCAACGAAAGCGTTTCGCTGGGGAAACTGCGTCCGCCATCGTTCAGGGCAATGATTTTGTAACTATGAATGTCATTGTCGGCGATAGTGACCACATGGCATGGGTCTTCCACCACAGCCACTTCGCGGAAACCGCCGTTCAGTCCCACACGCTCACACACCACATACTTGGTGGGCATAGCACCGTCGGCACTCAACTCGTCGCGAGTGGGTTGCCATGTGAGCAGGAATGAACCCTGTGTGGATGCTTGAGCAATTTCGAAAGAATTCACAGGCAATGGCTGCACCACATAGTCGCGGTGGTCACGTTTGGCAATGAATTTCAAGATGCCTTTGTAGATGGCACGGCTCACGTCGAAGCGGAATCCCGGGTCAAGGCCGTATTTCATGTCGGCAAAATTCTGGTGCGAGAGCAACTCCATGAGCAGGGCGGGCACTTCGGGCACGCGGGCTTCATAGTAGGATTTGTCCCACATGCCGCGGCGTGTCCAGTTGGGCTCCCATTTGGCACGAATGTCGCCCACCACTTGACTCGAAACGATGTCGGCAAACTGACGTGACAGTTCGCGTGGCGTGCCGTCTTCATATTTTCCGAAACGCTTGCCGTTCTTGGTGGTGCAGTAAATGAGCAGCGTGCCAATGATGTCGTCGTTGGGCGTTGTGCCGGCATCGGTGTGCAGACAGAACGACACGTCGACGGGAATGTTCAATCCTTTTTGCTTGGGCAGCACACTGCTGCCTCCGGCCAAATAGTTCACCCACTCGCCACGGCTGCGGTAATCGTCCACATAGTCGTTGATACCATCGCTGGTACTGTACACCTCGTGAGGAAATCCCGCCCACTGCAAATAGTAACGGCTGCCAATGTGGAACCACGGATGTTCACCGCTGCCCACATATTTGTAGTCGATACCCTCTTTGCCCAAATATCGCTCGTCTTTGTTTTTTGCTGCAATTTGTTTATTTTCTTCGGTGGGCAATGCCACACGGCGCACGATATTGCCCTTGCCGCCGCCCACACGAATTGCATCGGCCGTGATGATGCCATTTTTAGTGTCGCTGAGGTTGCTCAACGTCACCACGTCTTTATTCAAGCCCTTGGCCAGCTGGAAAGATCCGAGATACACCCAAACGCCACCTCCCATCGTTTGGTCTACTTTGAATTGCTGGCTGCCATTGAGCGACCGCACGGTGTAGAGCGCGTCTTTCACGCTGCCGGCCACTGTCTTGTAGCTCACATAGAGCGCAAAGGTACCCGCTTCGGGCATGTCGACACTCCATGAGGCCGTGCTCACTTTTTTCTTGTCTTTGGTGGCTTTCACTTGGCGGTAGGTCCCCTCGCCAAAGGGATTCTCAAAGTCTTTATATTCAGCGCGTGCATAGCTGAAACCGCTTTCTTTGCCGTTTTCCCAAGCGTTTTTTCCGTCGGTTTCGGCGTAGTGGGTTTGTGACAGGCCACCGTCGTTGTCCACGACCACGCCAAAGTTGTGTGTGTCGCGCTCACGAGCGTCCCACACATAAGCTCCGGCATTTTCCAGCATGGGCATGATGAAAGGAATCATATAGCTGTGTGTGTACATGTCCTCCACTGTTTGGAACATGCGGGCGCGTTGCCATTCCCATCGATTGAGCACCGGCTCGAAGTACCAACCGTGGCTGGGCCAAACGGCCACGATGTTGCCGTCAAGGGCTTTTTTGTAGTGGCGTGTGGGGTCGAGTTCGGTGATGAACGGAGCGTGGCGGCGTTTGTAGCCGGTGTCGAAGTTGCTAAAGTAGTTCTCGATGTCGGCTCCGGCTATGCTCAGTTGCACGTCGGCCTTGGCATATCCGGCACCTAAGGCAGCACGCATGTCGCGTTTCATCTCATCGATGGAGGCCACCGTAAACGGCACATCGCCAAAGTTTTCGCTCAGATCCACCTTCAGCGTGTTGCCTTCGTAAGAGGCGCTGCGCACTTTTAGGGCTCCGATGCCCATGTGCTCAGGCAAGTATTTTTGTGTTACTTGTTGTAAACTTTGTGTCTGTTCTTCGCTCAGGTTTTGTGCTGCCGTAGTCCCCCAAACCAAAAGGCCGGTTGCCAGCAAGGTGAGTGTTTTTTTCGCTATATTCATTGTGCTCTGTTTATATTCTTGGTAGTGTGGTGGCACTGCACGTAACGGTGCGTTATTGCGCATAGTCATACACACTACAAAAATACAACAAACCTGCCATACTCGAAAACATTTGCCAACCGAAAGGCTAATATTAAACGTTTTTTAAGAATCAACCATATATTTTCAGTGTTGACGGCCTTGATGAACGAAAGGCACTCCCCACATCGAGTGAAGAGTGCCTATGCCTGCCGCCATGCAAAGCGGTGTTTTAGAATTCGGCGTTGTTGGGTGTGCGCGGGAAAGGAATCACGTCGCGAATGTTCGACATGCCGGTCACAAACAGGATGAGGCGCTCGAAGCCCAACCCAAACCCGCTGTGAGGCACGGTACCAAAGCGACGCGTGTCGAGGTACCACCACATGTCTTTGTCGGGGATGCCGCGACGCTCAATCTCACTTTGCAACTTGCCGAGGTTCTCCTCGCGCTCGCTGCCACCGATGATCTCGCCAATTTGCGGAAACAGCACGTCCATAGCTCTTACGGTCTTTCCGTCGTCGTTCTGCTTCATGTAGAACGCTTTGATTTCACGCGGATAGTCGGTGAGAATCACCGGACGCTTGAAATGTTCTTCCACGAGGTAGCGCTCGTGCTCGCTTTGCAAGTCCACACCCCACTTGACGGGGAATTCAAACTTGCGTCCTGACTGCTCCAGAATCTTGATGCCCTCGGTGTAGGTGAGGCGCACGAAATCTTCTTTGAGTACGCCATGCAAGCGATCGATGAGCGTGTTGTCATACATTTTGTTGAGAAACTCAATGTCATCCTTGCAGTGGTCGAGGGCATACTGCACGCAATATTTGATGAATTCCTCGGCCAAATCCATATTGTCGGTGATGTCATAGAAGGCCACTTCGGGCTCAATCATCCAAAATTCGGCAAGGTGGCGCGGAGTGTTGCTGTTCTCGGCGCGGAATGTGGGGCCGAAGGTGTAGATGGCTCCCAGCGAGGTGGCACCCAACTCACCTTCGAGCTGGCCGCTCACGGTGAGGCTGGTGGTTTTGCCGAAAAAGTCTTTTGAGTAGTCGGTGCGACCATCTTCGGTTTTGGGAAGGTCGCCCAGATTGAGCGTGGTCACTTGGAACATGTCGCCCGCGCCCTCGCAATCGCTGGCAGTGATGAGCGGCGTGTGCATAGAGAAGAAGCCCTTGTCGTTGAAGAACTTGTGAATAGCGAAAGCCAAGTGATGGCGAATGCGGAACACGGCACCGAAGGTGTTGGTGCGCATGCGCAAGTGTGCCTTTTCACGCAAAAATTCCAGCGTATGGCCCTTCTTTTGCAGGGGGTACTCATCGGGGTCGGCGGTGCCATAGATCTCGATACTCTCGGCCTGCACCTCCACGGTTTGTCCTTTGCCTTGAGAGGCAACAAGCGTGCCTTCAACATGCAGGCTTGACCCTGTGGTGATGGGTTTCAACTCTTCTTCGCTGAATTTTTCGAGGTCGATGACGATTTGCAGGTTATTAATCGTCGAACCGTCGTTCAGTGCCACAAATTGCACATGTTTGTTGCCTCGGCGGGTACGAACCCAGCCCTTCACACACACTTGCTCGCCCACGAGTTCGGGCGAAAAAATGTCAACAATTTTTGTTCGTTTCATTATGAGGTTTTCTTACGATAGGCTTGGAGAAGCGCGAATGGCCTCTCCAAGCTATATGAATGGTTATTGACGTTTACTCAAAACTGCCTTCTTTCAGGAAGTTGACCTCCTCTTGTGTGAGGTAACGCCAGCGGCCTCGGCTCAGGTTTTTCTTGGTGAGGCCGGCAAAGTACACGCGGTCGAGCTTCACCACATGATAGCCCAGTGTTTCAAAGATGCGGCGCACGATGCGATTGCGGCCCGAATGAATTTCGATGCCTGCCTGTTTGCGGTCGGTGGGCGAAACATAGCTCACTGCATCGGCGTGGATGGGACCATCGTCAAGTTCGATGCCATCGGCAATGCGCTGCATGTCTTCCTCGGTGATGGGCTTATCGGTCCACACCTGATAAATTTTCTTTTTCACATATTTGGGGTGTGTGAGTTTTGAAGCAAGGTCGCCATCGTTGGTGAGCAGAAGCACGCCGGTGGTGTTGCGGTCGAGCCGTCCCACGGGATAAATGCGCTCATTGCAAGCACCCTTCACGAGATCCATCACGGTTTTGCGGCCGTTGGGGTCGTCGCTAGTGGTCACACAGTCTTTGGGCTTATTAAGCAAGATGTAGCACTTCTTTTCTGATGCCACCACTTGGTCTTTATACTCCACGATGTCTTTGGGGGTGATCTTCACGCCAAGTTCGGTCACCACCTCACCATTGACTTTCACTAAACCTTTCTGAATCAGGTCGTCGGCCTCGCGACGTGAACACACGCCACTATTGGCCATGAATTTGTTCAGACGCACCTGCATGTTGGGATCGAGGATGGGCTCGTCGTATTCCACGGGTTGAGGACGCGGGGTAAAACGCATTTGGGGCTTGGGGCCTTGCGGGCGTTTTCCTTTGGGCTTGCGGAACCCGCCTTGTTGGAATCCACCTTGCTGGTAGCCGCCCTGCTGGAATCCACCTTGTTGGAACCCCTGCTGATATCCACCCTGCTGATATCTTCTGGGCTGATAGCCGCCTTGTTGGCGCGGTTGATACCCACCCTGTTGGCGAGGCTGGTAGCCGCCTTGCTGGCGCGGTTGATACCCACCCTGTTGACGAGGCTGGTAGCCGCCTTGCTGGCGTGGTTGATACCCACCCTGTTGGCGAGGCTGATAGCCGCCTTGCTGTCGCGGTTGGTATCCTCCCTGTTGGCGGGGCTGATAGCCGCCTTGCTGTCGTGGTTGGTATCCACCCTGTTGACGGGGCTGATAGCCGCCTTGCTGACCATTCTCGGCATCTTCAGGGTTTTGCTGGCCGTGATCGTAATTCGATTGGAAACGAGGACGGTAGCCGCCTTGTTGATAGCCACCTTGACGAGGTTGATAGCCACGTTGCTGATAACGAGGCTGGTATTCGCCGCGTTGCTGGTAACGGGGGCGATATCCTTCTTGGTAATCTGATTCTGCGTTCGTGGCTGCGTCGCCAGTGTTTTCATTTTTGATTTCCACCTTTTGGAAACGGCCTGATTCATTGTTGGGCTCTTCGGTAAGGCGTGACTCGCCGATGCGAGGACGTTTTGGTCTTTTCTCAAAATTTTCTTCCATCATCGTAGATTTGTTAGTGTAGTTGAATTTATTCACGTGATATACAGACCTCTCGGCCTTCTTTTCTCTCAATGGTTATTATTGTGTGAGGGAATGAAATTACCCACGACACACTAAAGCATCTGCAAATTTAATAACAATTCGGGTCATTCGTTGCCGGTGACCATAAATTTTAGTTTTTTTTAATTGTTTGCTTTCGAATCGCCCTCGCGCGTCATTAGTAGCCCAAATAATTGCTGGGGGTGATGGCGCGAAGTTCGTTTTTGACCGATTCGGACACATTCAGTTCGTTGATCCACTCTGCCAATCGCTCGTGGGTGAGCACTTGGCCGGTGCGGGTGAGCGACTTCAGTGCCTCGTAGGGCGACGGATATCCCTCGCGGCGCAAGATGGTTTGTATGGCCTCGGCCACCACGCTCCACATAGCAGAGAGGTCGGCTTGGATGGCTTCCTGATTCAATATGAGTTTGCCCAGCCCTTTCAGAGTGCTTTCGAGAGCTATCATCATGTGGCCAAGCGGAACGCCTACGTTGCGCAGCACGGTGCTGTCGGTCAGGTCGCGCTGCAACCGCGATATGGGCAATTTGTGTGACAAGTGCTCCAAGATGGCGACGGCTAAGCCCATATTTCCTTCGCTGTTCTCGAAATCAATGGGGTTTACTTTGTGTGGCATGGCGCTGGAGCCTACCTCTCCGGCTTTGATTTTTTGCTTGAAGTAGTCCATTGAGATATACATCCACACGTCGCGGTCGAGGTCTATGATGATGGTGCAAAGTCGTTTCAGCGCGTCGAACAATGCGGCCATGTTATCGTAGTTGCTGATTTGAGTGGTGCAGTTTTCGCGCTCAATGCCCAAGCGGCTGCGCAAAAAGTTCTGGGCAAATTCCGGCCAGTTGATGGCGGGGTAGGCCACATGATGGGCATTGAAGTTGCCCGTGGCACCCCCTAACTTGCCTGTGATGGGCACGGTCGAGAGCAGCCGCAACTGCTCTCGCAACCTGTAAGAAAACACACGCAACTCTTTGCCCACGCGGGTGGGCGATGCCGGCTGGCCATGGGTTTTGGCAAGCATGGGCACATCGTGCCACAACTCGGCATGTTCTTCAAGCCATGTGGCGACTTCTTCCACTTTGGGCAAAACCACATCGTGCAGCGCGTCGCGCAAACTCATGGGCACTGAGGTGTTGTTGATGTCCTGTGAAGTGAGGCCGAAATGGATGAATTCCTTGTAGGGACCTAAGCCCAGTTCATCGAATCGTTCCTTCAGATAGTATTCCACGGCCTTTACGTCGTGGTTGGTTATGGCTTCGATGTCTTTCACGCGCTGCGCATCGGCCATCCCGAATCCATCGGCAATGGCGCGAAGCTGCTCACGAGCCTCGGGTGGCACGTTGGCAAGCTGGGGCAAGGGCAAGTCACACAGGGCGAGAAAATACTCCACTTCCACCCTCACGCGATAACCGATAAGGGCTGCTTCAGAAAAATAGTTGCTTAAAATGCGGGTTTTGGCATGATAGCGCCCGTCAATGGGCGATACGGCGGTGAGTGGGGTGAGTTTTTCCATTTCGATGAGATTGCTGTTATTTTTTAAGGCCACAAAGTTACGACTTTTTTCCCAAGCCCGCAACCGATGAGGCCTAAATGCATAAAAGTTAATTTCTGAAAAAAATAGGCATGAATCCTTGTGAAGTTGAAAAAATGTTGTACCTTTGTCGCGCTTTTCGCAATAAGGGTGCTTAGCTCAGCTGGTTTAGAGCGCATCCTTGACAGGGATGAGGTCACCTGTTCGAATCAGGTAGCACCCACATTTTTTGTGATAGCGTATTGAAATTTTGGGTGATTAGCTCAGTTGGTTCAGAGCATCTGCCTTACAAGCAGAGGGTCGGCGGTTCGAATCCGTCATCACCCACACAAACGGAGCGGCATCGCACAGAGATGTTGCTCCGCTTTTTTGTTTTGATGACGTCGCTCCCAATCGTGGCGTGGTGGTGCAAAAAAATTTGTGCTGGTAAAAGATTTTTCGTAAATTTGCGCCGAATTAGTGCATAGCTCACTTGCGCAGCAAAACGGCATAGCCGTTAACCTTGTGTGAATGAGTGGTATTTGCCATTTATGCGAGTGGCCTTATGCGGATGCTCGCAGTGTCAACCTGAAAACGAAAAAATAATAGTTTTATGGATTTATCAATATTCGGTATTCAAAGTACGACCTTGGCAATCACGGCCGCACTCACTGGTGTTTTGCTGGTGGCAGCGGCCTTGATTATTGCATGGCTCATCGGGCCGCGCAGTTACACCGAGATGAAGGGCGAGCCTTATGAGTGCGGCATCCCCACACGAGGCGAGTCGATGGCACAGTTCCACGTGGGCTATTACCTGTTTGCCATCCTCTTTCTCATGTTTGATGTTGAAACCGTGTTTCTCTTCCCGTGGGCAGCCATCTGCCGCTCACTTGGAACAGGCGCGTTGGCAGCCGTGGGCACATTCTTGGTTATTCTCGCATTAGGTCTTGCTTATGCATGGAAGAAAGGAGCGTTGAGATGGAAGTGAAAATCAAAAGCATGAAGCACGACGACTTCAAGAACAACGAATATATCGACGGACTGGTGGAGCAAATTCGCGCCAGCGGCACCAATATCGTGGTGGGCAAGCTCAACGACTTGCTTAATTGGGGCATCAGCAACTCGCTGTGGCCCTTCTGCTTCGGCACCAGTTGCTGCGCCATTGAATTTATGTGCTTGGGCGCAGCACGCTACGATATGGCTCGTTTTGGTTTTGAGGTGGCTCGCAATTCCCCCCGTCAGGCCGACTATATTATGTGTCAGGGCACCATCACTTATCGCATGGCACCCGCACTCAAACGCCTTTATGAGCAGATGGCCGAACCAAAATATGTCATTGCCTGCGGCAGTTGCACGGTGAGCGGTGGCCCATTCAAAAACAGCTACTGTGTGGTTAAGGGCATTGATGAGATTATTCCTGTAGACGTATACATTCCGGGCTGCCCGCCCCGCCCGGAGGCATTCTTCTATGGACTGATACAACTGCAACGCAAAATCAAGGTACAGAAATACTTTGGTGGCGTGAATCGCAAGGAAAAAAAGATGGAATATGTGCCTGATGGCAAAGAATAAATCCCACCACATTCATTTAGCAACGCATATACCTTAATATATATGGCAGACTTACAACAACAAATTGCCGCACTTTGCCCCCAAGCAGAATTTGACAGCACAGGTGAATTTCTGCTGGTGACGGTTCCCGACGCACAGTGGCACGCACTGGCGAGAGCCTTGAAAGAACAACTCGGTTTTGACTATCTCACAGCTCTGGTGGGTGTGGACTGGAAAGAAACGCTTGGCGTGGTGTACTATATCACCAATAGTGACACGCAAGAAATGATTCACGTTAAAGTCACTACCGACAATCGCGAGCAACCCATGTTGCACTCGGTGAGCGATATTTGGGCAGTGGCCAACTATCAAGAGCGTGAGGTCTATGACTTCTATGGCATCATATTCATCAATCACCCCGACATGCGCCGCTTTTTCTTGCGCAACGACTGGGTGGGCTATCCTTTGCGCAAAGACTACGATGCCAGCGAGAAGCTCAATCCCTTGCGCCTTGAAGACGAGCAGAACGAAGACGACACTTGCAGTTGGGTGGAGGATGAAAAAGGCAATGTGGCCCGAGTGGCCGGCAAGGTCTTTGACGACGATGAATATGTGATTAATGTGGGACCTCAGCACCCATCGACCCACGGAGTAATGCGTTATCGCGCCTCGCTCGATGGCGAAATCGTGAAGAAAGTGGATGTGGTGAGCGGATACATTCACCGTGGCATTGAAAAAATGTGTGAAAGCCTCACCTATCCGCAGACGCTCCTTTACACCGAGCGCATGGACTACATGGCTGCCCACATCAACCGCCACGCGCTTTGCTTGTGCATAGAGAAAGCCATGGGGCTTGAGGTGCCTCGTCGCGCTGAGCTTATTCGCTTGATAATGGATGAATTGATGCGTCTGTCTTCGCACCTGCTCAGCTATGGTTGCCTCACAATGGATCAGGGCGCAACCACAGCGTTCTTCTATGGCTTCCGCGACCGCGAGCTTATTTACGACATTTTCGACCGCACTTGTGGCGCTCGCATGTCGATGAGTTATGCCACAATTGGTGGTGTGGTGGCCGATGTTCATCCTGATTTCATTAAGGACGTGCGTCATGCCTGCGATGTGATTGAGAAAAACCTGAAAGAATATCATAAACTTTTCACCGGCAATGTTATTGCGGTGAACCGCATGAAGGGTGTGGGCGTGCTTGACCGCGCTGATGCCCTTAACTATGCCATCACCGGCCCGAGCGGTCGTGCCAGCGGCGTGCATTGCGATGTGCGCAAAACTCATCCTTATTCGCTTTATAACGAATTTGACTTTGATGAGGTGATTCGCACCGAAGGCGACTCGATGGCTCGCTACAAGGTGCGCATGGACGAAATGGTGCAAAGCATTAAGATTTTGCGGCAGGCTTGCGACAAGTTTGAGGCCGAAGAAGGCAACGAATATATCGCAAAAGTGCCCAAAATGATAAAATTGCCTGCCGGCCACTGGTATCAACAAGTGGAGGCCAGCCGTGGCGCTTTCGGCGTGTATCTTGAAAGCGACGGAGATCCCAAACCTTTCCAGAAACCTTACCGCCTGCACTTCCAGACACCTTGCTTCAATCTTGTGGGCATTGTGGACCTCACCTGTAAAGATAATATGATTGCAGACCTGATCACCATCACGGCCTCTATTGACTATGTGATTCCCGATATTGACCGATAATCGCGGAGGCTCACTACGTTTAACGACACAATTTTCCCGAAATATGAAAGAAACTTTTGATTTCTCAATCGTCACCACTTGGCTGCACCAACTTCTGTCAGGCTGCATGCCTGCATGGTTGGCCACAACTACCGAGTGTGTGATTATCGCTGTGGTGCTGCTGGCGGCCTATTCTCTCATCGCTATGGCCTACATCATGTATGAACGCTGGGTGTGTGCTTGGATTCAGTGCCGCTTGGGACCACGCCGTGTGGGCCCATGGGGACTGTTGCAAGTCTTTGCCGACGTCATCAAGATTCTGCAAAAAGAGCTCATTACTCTGTGGAAAAGCGATAAATTCTTGCATAACCTTGCTCCCTATCTGGTGCTGGTGGCTTCAATGCTCACCTTTGCCTGCCTGCCGTGGGGCAGAGGACTGCAAATAATCGACTTCAATATCGGCGCTTTCTTTATTATAGCCGTTTCTTCGATAGGCGTGCTGGGTATTCTGCTGGCAGGCTGGTCGAGCAATAGCAAATACACCCTTATTGGTGCCATGCGCTCGGGCGCACAAATGATTAGCTATGAACTGTCGGTGGGGCTTTCCGTTCTCACCGTTGTGTGTCTTGCCGGCACCATGAGCATCACAGGCATCGTTGAGACGCAGGCCGACGGTTGGTTCCTGTTCAAAGGACACCTGCCGGCCATCATCGCGTTCATCATCTATGTGGTGGCCGCTAACGCCGAGAACAATCGTGGTCCCTTCGACCTCCCGGAAGCTGAGCATGAGCTTACGGCCGGTTACCACACCGAGTATTCGGGCATTCACTTTGGTTTCTTCTATTTGGCCGAGTACCTGAACTTGTTTATTGTGAGCGGCATTGCTGCATTGCTGTTCCTCGGAGGCTGGCAACCGCTGCACGTTCCCGGATGGGAAGGCTTCAATGAAATGATGAATTGCATCCCGTCGCTCATTTGGTTCTTGGGTAAAGCTTTCTTCATGACTTTCATTTTCATGTGGATTCGCTGGTCGTTCCCGCGCGTGCGCATCGACCAAATGCTTGCCCTTGAGTGGCGCTACCTCATGCCCATTGGCTTGGTCAACCTTGTGCTGATGGCCATTGTCGTGACACAAGGATGGCACTTCTAATGAATCAGATAATACATTAACAACTAAAAATAAAGATTTTCGTGATTATGGCTGATAATTATGGAAAAATAACGCAAGTAATCGGTCCTGTGGTGGATATCGCCTTTGAAGGCGAGGGCGTGAGCCGTCCTGCCATCTACACCGCATTGAGCGTTGAACGCCCCAACGGCACTCCGCTCATTCTTGAGGTGGAGCAGCACATCGGTGAGAACACCGTGCGTTGTGTGGCTATGGACAGCACCGACGGACTTAAACGTGGCACCAAAGTAACCAACTTGGGTCGCCCCATTTCGGTTCCTACCGGAGACCAAGTGAAAGGCCGTCTGCTCAATGTGATTGGGCAGCCTATCGACCACCTGAAGCCCCTTCAGGAAACCGAGCGTCGTGCCATTCATCAACCAGCACCTGCTTTTGCCGACCTCTCGATTTCGCAAGAGATTCTTTACACGGGCATTAAGGTCATCGACCTTATTGAGCCGTTCAGCAAGGGTGGAAAGATTGGTCTGTTCGGTGGTGCCGGTGTAGGAAAAACGGTGCTTATTATGGAGCTGATTCACAATATCGCTCACGGACATAATGGTTTCTCGGTGTTTACCGGCGTGGGTGAGCGCACCCGTGAAGGTAATGACCTGCTTCGCGAAATGATTGAGAGCGGTGTGGTGAAATATGGCGAGAAATTTACTGAAGGAATGGAACGCGGTGAGTGGAACCTCAACGACGTGGATATGGATGCCGTGGCACAATCGCAGGCAACTCTTGTGTTTGGCCAAATGAATGAGCCGCCGGGCGCACGTCTGCGTGTGGCTCTGTCAGGCCTGACGGTGGCCGAGCAGTTCCGTGATCAGGATGGTGGCGGTAAGGATATTCTCCTTTTCATGGACAATATCTTCCGCTTCACGCAAGCTGGTAGCGAAGTGTCGGCTCTGCTGGGCCGCATGCCCAGTGCTGTGGGTTATCAGCCCACGCTCGCCAGCGAAATGGGTAAGTTGCAAGAGCGCATCACCTCCACCAAGAGCGGGTCAATCACTTCGGTGCAAGCCGTCTATGTGCCTGCCGATGACTTGACCGACCCTGCCCCTGCCACTACGTTCAACTTCCTTGACGCCACTTGCGTGTTGAGCCGCAAAATTGCCGAGTTGGGTATCTATCCCGCCGTCGACCCGCTGGCTTCCACCTCGCGCATTATGGACCCCCACATCATTGGCCAAGAGCACTATGATGTGGCGCAGCGTGTCATTCACCTGCTGCAAAAATACAATGAATTGCAAGATATTATCGCCATCCTCGGTGTGGATGAACTGAGCGATGAAGATAAGTTGGTGGTGTCGCGTGCCCGCCGCGCGCAGCGCTTCCTCTCTCAGCCGTTCTTTGTGGCCGAGCAGTTTACCGGACTGCCGGGCGTGATGGTGCCTCTGGCTGAAACCATTCGTGGCTTCAAGATGATTCTCGACGGCGAGGTTGATGACCTGCCCGAGCAGGCCTTCCTCAGCGTGGGTACCATCGATGAGGCTATTGCCAAGGGCAAGAAACTGCTTGCTGAGGCGGCACAGTAAGTTCTCTTGATGTGGACTTGTGGTGACGTTTTCTCCAAAAAGACATATCCGCAAATCTCATCGCCGTTTTTATTATTTATCATTAAAACCAAATGACACTCAAAATCATATCGGCTCAGCAAATCGAGTTTGAAGGTGAAGTGACTTCCATCACTTTGCCGGGAGCTATGGGACAATTCCAAGTGCTCAAAAACCATGCCGCCCTCATTGCCGCGCTCGCACAAGGCACTGTGACCTACGTCACTGCCGAAGGGGAAACCCAGTCGCGCGACATTGCAGGTGGCGTTGCCGACGTCAAGAACAATGTGGTGAGTGTGTGCATGTATTAAGGTTATGAAAAAGGTAATCACTGCAATTATCACGCTGGTCATAGTGGCCCTTATGGTCTTTGGCTACTGGCGTGCTGCGCAGCACCACCATCAGAGTGGTCCCGTCAACCCCAAAGAGATCATCTATGAGCACTTGGGTGACGCCTATGGATGGGAAATTCCTTTCTCACACGACGTGCGCATCCCATTGCCCATCATTGTTAAAGGCACCGATGGCTGGCATTGCTTTTTGAGCAGCAGCATCACCGATGGCCAAACCTATGAGGGATATGCAATAGCTCACGGCGGCGACCATAACGGCAAAGTGGTGCAAGTGCTTGCCGATGGCTCGCAGGTGCGTCCGTGGGACTTCTCGGTCACAAAAAATGTGGCGGCCATTTTTGTGGCGGCTCTCATAGTGGCCTTGATGGTGTTTAGCGTGCGCAACTGGTATAAAAAACATGGCATGAAGGCACCCCGCAAGGGCACGGCCCTGCTTGAGCTAATCGTTGATTATGTTTATACCGACACCATCCGCCCCATCATGGGCAAAGAGGCTCCTAAATATGCCCCCTATCTGCTCACGGTGTTCTTCTTTATCCTCACGATGAACCTTTTGGGTCTAATCGTGATTTTCCCGGGTGGCGCCAACCTCACGGGCAATCTTGCCGTGACGATGACACTGGCGGTCATCACCTTCTTTGTCATCAACCTCACGGGCACGCGCGAGTATTGGAAAGAAATCTTTTGGCCCGATGTGCCCCTCGCACTCAAGTGCCCGGTGCCCATGATGCCGCTCATTGAAGTGTTGGGAATGTTCACCAAGCCCATCGCCCTGATGATTCGTCTTTTTGCCAACATGATGGGTGGCCACATGGTGGTGCTCGTGCTCATGTTGCTCATCTTTATTTTCACAGGCATGTTTGGAGCAGCCATTGGCGGCGTGACCGCGGTGTTCTCGCTGGCATTCACACTATTTATGCTGGCACTAGACACACTGGTGAGTTTCATCCAAGCCTATGTGTTCACAATCTTGTCAACCATCTTCATCTCGATGGCCCATGTGCAGCCGCACCACGAGCATGAATAATTCCACTCTTGCGGCGGCACAAATATAATCAGATTAAAAAACAAAAAAATATTAACAACTAAAATTGTAAGACTATGTTAGGAATGTTTTTAGCAGACGCTATCGCCAATGTGGGCGCAGCTATCGGAGCAGGAATCGCAGCCATCGCTGCAGGTATCGGTATCGGCAAAATCGGTGGCTCGGCCATGGAGGCTATTGCCCGCCAGCCCGAATCTACAGGCGACATCCGTAGCAACATGATCGTGATCGCAGCCCTTATCGAGGGCGTTGCGTTCGTGGCACTCATCGTTTGTTTCCTTGCCATCTTTATCGCTTAATCTTTCCAAACAATGGAACTTTTCACGCCTGAATTTGGCCTGGTATTCTGGATGTTTGTGGCATTTGCCTGCCTTTATGGCATCTTGGCAAAATTTGCTTGGCCCTTCATCATCAAGAGCATGGAGCAACGTGCTGACTTGATCGATAAAGGTGTGGCCTATGCACAAGAAGCCAAGGCACAACTCGATAACGCCAAAGCCGAAGCCGACCAGCTAGTGGCCGAGGCTCGCCAGCAACAGGCCGATATCTTGCGCGACGCAGCCAAAGTGCGCAACCAAATCATTGAGAATGCGCGTGGCGAAGCTGCCGTCGAGGCAAAAAAAGTTTCAGATGCAGCCCTTGTATCGATTGAACAAGCACGCAAAGAGTCGGAAAAACAGCTCCGACAAGAAGTGAGCGAAATCGCTCTGCAAATTGCCGAAAAAGTGTTGCGCCGGAATGTGAGCAACGACGAGGCACAGCAAGAGCTCGTGGACATGTATCTGAAAGAGGTTGAGACTAAAAACTAATGCGCTATGAATGACGGACTCATCCCAAAACGCTATGCAAAGGCTCTCTATAAGCTCGCACTCGAAAACGGTGACACCGATCAAATTTACGAGTTGCTTAAGCCATTGAGCCGAGGCCTTAAAGGCCTTGACGATGTGAAGCGAGTCTTGCTCAATCCCTATGTGCCTGCCGAGGACAAGGGACGAGTGATGATGCAACTCATCGGAGCCAAGCCGGGAAGCTCGCTCGACAAGTTCATGCTGCTCGTCATTAGGAACAACCGTGCCGAATATCTGCGCAAAATAGCGCTCTCTTATGTGAATCTCTACCGGCAGGAGCACAACATTGCCAAGGTCGAAGTGACCACGGCGACCCAGCTTCCGCAGGCCGAAATCGACCGCATCGTTGACCTCGTGCGCAACCAAATGCCCGACACCACTTTTGAGGTGGAGCAGGAACTTGATCCGGAGCTTATAGGCGGTTTTACCGTCAAGGTGGGCGACGTGCTGCTTGATGCGTCGATTAAGAATGAATTGAAACAAATGCGATTAAAACTTCACAGTTAAGTATATCAAAGATGATTAACCCCAGCGAAATATCTGACATTCTGAAACAGCAACTCAGCGACATCGAGCGCAATGTGAGCTTCGAAGAAGTGGGCACTGTGCTTGAGGTGGGCGACGGCGTGGCTCACGTCTACGGACTGACCAACGTCGAGGCCAACGAGCTCGTGGAGTTTGAGAATGGTGTCACAGGTGTGGCTATGAACCTCGAAGAAAGCGACGTGGGTGTGATTCTGCTCAATGAGGTGGATTCTATCGCCGAGAATATGCAGGTGCGCCGCACGGGTGAAATCGCCTCCATCGAAGTGGGCGAGGGTCTGCTTGGCCGCGTCATCAATGTTCTTGCCGATCCCATCGATGGCCGTGGAACCATTGACGGCGAGCGCATTCGCCTGCCGCTTGAGCGCAAGGCTCCCGGCGTGATTTTCCGCCAGCCGGTGAACCAACCCCTACAAACGGGTCTGAAGGCCATCGACTCGATGATTCCCATTGGCCGTGGCCAGCGTGAGCTCATCATTGGCGACCGCCAGATTGGTAAGACGGCCATTGCCATCGACACCATCATCAATCAACGCCAAAACTACGAGGCAGGTAAACCGGTCTATTGCATTTACGTGGCTATTGGTCAAAAGGCCTCCACTGTGGCCGCCCTCGTCAATACCCTTAAAGAACACGGCGCAATGCCCTATACGGTGGTTGTGGCCGCCACAGCTGCCGACTCGGCCTCGATGCGCTACTATGCGCCCTTTGCCGGCGCAGCCATCGGCGAATACTTCCGCGACACCGGCCGCGACGCACTTGTGATTTACGACGACTTGTCGAAACATGCTGTGGCTTATCGTGAGATTTCGCTCATCCTGAAGCGACCTTCTGGCCGTGAAGCATATCCGGGCGACATCTTCTATTTGCATAGCCGCCTGCTGGAACGCGCTGCAAAAATCAACGATAACCAAGACGTGGCTGCCGTGATGAACGACCTGCCTGAAGTGCTCAAACCCCGTGTGAAGGGTGGCGGCTCTCTCACGGCACTACCCATCATCGAAACGCAGGCTGGCGACGTGAGCGCTTATATTCCCACCAATGTGATTTCTATCACCGATGGTCAGATTTACCTTGAAAGCGCACTTTTCAACGCCGGCATTCGCCCGGCAGTGAACGTGGGCATCTCGGTGAGTCGTGTGGGTGGTAACGCACAAATCAAGTGCATGAAGAAGGTGGCAGGTACACTCAAGATTGCCCAAGCACAATATCGCGAGCTTGAGGCCTTCACCAAATTTGGTGGCGACATCGATCCTGTGACGGCACGCACCATCGACACCGGCCGCAAAAATGAGCGTCTGCTTGTGCAACCTCAATATGAGCCTATGGCTGTGGAAGAGCAAGTGGCCATCATCTATTGTGGAGTGAACGGTCTTTTGCAAAAAGTGCCCATTGAACAGGTGGGTGAGTTTGAAAAACTCTTCATCAATTACCTGAAAGGCAAGCATCAGAGCGATGTGCTCGACGTGCTCAAATCGGGAAAAATCGATGATGACGTGATGGACAAGCTCAAAGCTGCCGCCAATGAGATCGCCGGCCAATTCAACGCTTAATTCTCTATAACAGTGACTTAAACTTGAATCATGTCAACTCTGCGAGAATTAAAAAGTAGAATCGGCTCGGTGGCCTCCACGCAAAAGACGACCAGCGCCATGAAGATGATTTCGTCGGCAAAAATGCGCAAAGCTACCTACCAACTGCAACGCCTGTCACCTTACAGACAGATGGTGCAGCATGTGATTAGCCACCTGCTCACTACCGACGAAGAATTCTCCTCACCCCTCATTGTGGAGCGTGATGTGAAAAATGTGGCACTTGTGGTCTTTGGCAGCGACGACGGCCTGTGCGGAGCGTTCAATATCAACCTGTTCAAGCAGCTGCTCGTTACCATCAATCAGGTAAAAAAAGAGTACGGTGGCTCGGTGGGCATCACAGTTATTCCTGTGGGTAAAAAGCTCACTAAAGCTGCCAAGAAAATCGCCGGCGACGGCCTTGCGGTGCAGAGCACAACGCTAAACACACGCAGCGATGCCGATGAGCTTAACGATTTCAACAATCGGCTGCGGGTTGATTTTTTGGATGGACGCTTTGATAGGGTTGATCTGCTCTACATGCATTTCAAGAGCACCAGTCGACAGCTGTTCACACGTGAACAGTTTTTGCCGGTGAGCTACCAGAGCATAGCTGAGCAACTCGACGCACGCCTTGCCGCGCAGCCTTGCCTTTTTGAGCCTGACGCCAACACTATCTTTGGCAGTGTGCTGCCATTGCACATGCGAGCCATGATGCAAGATGTGTTTACGGAAAGTGCTGCCAGCGAACAGGCTTCGCGCGTGATGGCTATGCAAACGGCCAGCGACAACGCCAAAGAGTTGCTTGAGTCGCTCAACTTGGAATACAACAAGCTGCGCCAGCAAAGCATCACCACCGAACTGCTCGACATCTTGGGCGGACAGGTGCAACGATAATCAAGCCGGTGGCGCGAGGCTCACCAGTAGGTGGCCTCGCGACCATGAGGCTCTTTAATAATGATTTTAATTTAAGATGAAATGAGCATTAAGGAGTATTTCGTTTCTCTTTTCACGGGCATTCATAGCCTGATAAAGGGTATGGAAGTCACAAGCAAAGAGCTTGTGACACCCAAAGTCACCGAACAGTACCCCGAAAATCGGGCTACACTGCAAATTCCCGAAAGGTTCAGGGCCACGTTGCAGTTCATCTACGACGAGCAAGGCAATCACAAGTGCATCGCTTGTCGCAGCTGCGAGCGCAACTGTCCTAACGGAACCATTCATATCGACACTCGCATGGTCGATCTGCCAAATGGCAAGAAGAAAATGAAGCTCGACAAGTACATCTACGACTTGGGCAGCTGCACTTTCTGCGACCTGTGTGTCACTTCGTGTCCCACCAACGCTATCGAATTTTCCAACGATTTTGAGCAAGCGGTGTTTCAGCGCGAGGTGCTCATCAAGCAGCTTAACTATTTGCCCGAAAAGGACGAACCTGCTCCTGCACCGGCTCCCGCGCCTCAACAACCGGCCGCTGCCGGTGGTGACACGACGCAGGCCCCTAAGCCTGCCGGCACCGAAAATACACAAGAAAATAATGAAGTAAAACAATAACAATGGAATCAATAGGAAACATCATCTTGTATTTCGTTATTGCGCTCGCAATAATCGTCTTCTCGGTGCTGACGGTGACCACGCGCAAAATCTTGCGCTCGGCTACCTACCTGCTCTTTGTGCTTTTTGCCACAGCACTGGTCTATTTCCAGCTGGATTATCCTTTCTTGGGCGCAGTCCAGATTGCTGTGTATGCCGGGGGCATTGTGGTGCTTTTCGTCTTCTCGATTTTGCTCACCCATGAGCCGGGCAAAGATGCCGATGCGCTGGAATCGAAACGCCGCTTGCTGGGCATTATCGCCGCGGTGCTGGGTGTTGCTACCAGCGGATATGCTCTTTTGAGCTATGCGCGCTTCTGTGGCAAACAACTGACCGAGGCTCACAGTTTTACTGTGGAAGAAATAGGAAAATTCTTGTTGAGCACCGATAAGTTTGGCTATCTGTTGCCATTTGAAGCCATCAGCGTGCTGCTGCTGGCATGTATCATAGGTGGTGTCGTGATTGCGCGGCGCCGATAAGAAAGGAGGAATGACGGTTATGAATCTTACCTTACTCATGTATCTCGTGCCCAGCCTCGTCATGTTTGGCTGCGGCGTGTATGGCTTTCTTACGCGCAAGAATATGATTGCCATCATGATTTCACTTGAATTGATGCTCAATTCGATTGACATAAATTTTGTGGCCTTCAACCGCTATCTTTTCCCGGAACAGATGGATGGCATGATGTTTTCACTCTTTGCCATCGCCATTGCGGCTGCCGAAACGGCGCTCGCGCTGGCTATCATCATCAATGTGTTCCGCATTGCCAAGAAGGTGGATATTAACGAACTCACTAAACTCAAATTCTAACGCTTATGCCTCTTAACTATACAATAGCGGTTATTGCAATACCCCTGCTCATGTTCTTCTTCTTGGGACTGGCAGGCGTGAAGATGGGCCGAAAAATGACAGGTGTGCTGGGTGTGCTGGGCATGCTCGTAACCACTGTTATCGCCTATGGTGTGAGTCTGACGTATTTCTTTGGTGAGGGACAAGGGCAGATTGCCGATGGCGTGCGCCAAGCCGTGGTGGTGTTTAACCCCGACTGGCTCTCGTTCACCAAGACGCTTGTGGTGCGCATGGGCATCATGCTCGACCCCATCGCGGCCATGATGCTTATGGTCATCACCACAGTGTCGCTCATGGTCCACCTCTATAGCTTGGGCTACATGTGCGACCATCATGGTCATGCGGAGAAAGGTTTCCAACGCTACTATGCGTTCCTTGCTCTGTTCACATTCTCAATGCTGGGCCTTGTGGTGGCCACCAACCTGTTTCAGATTTTCATCTTCTTTGAGATGGTGGGTGTTTCTTCCTACCTGCTCATTGGTTTCTATTATACCTCGCCTGCGGCCATCCATGCCAGCAAAAAGGCCTTTATAGTGACGCGTCTTGCCGACTTGTTCTTCTTGCTTGGCATCATGATTTTGAGCTATTACACGGGCACGTTCGACTTCGACAAGCTGGTGTTTGGCCCCAATGGAGCCAATAGCCTTGAGGCGGCCGGCAGTGCCATTGCAAGTGCCGGTGGCGCCACGTTCTTGGGCTGCTCGGTGATGGCGTGGGCATTAACGTTTATCTTCATAGGCGGCGCGGGCAAGAGTGCTATGTATCCGTTGCACATTTGGCTGCCCGACGCTATGGAAGGCCCCACACCGGTTTCGGCTCTGATTCATGCCGCTACTATGGTGGTGGCTGGTGTGTTCCTTGTGGCTCGCCTCTTCCCACTCTATGTGCTTGAGCAGGGCGCGATGGAAATCATTTGTGTGGTGGGAGCCTTTACGGCATTCTACGCCGCCGCCATCGCTTGTGTGCAAAGCGACATCAAGCGTGCGCTGGCGTTCTCCACGATTTCTCAAATTGCCTTCATGATGACGTCGCTGGCCGTGAGCAGCGCCAACGGCGGTCTGATTGAGATTCACGGAGGTTATGGTCTGGGTTATATGGCCTCGATGTTCCACCTGTTCACGCACGCCATGTTCAAGGCATTGCTCTTCTTGTGTGCCGGTGCCATTATCCACGCTGTTCACAGCAATGAGAATAGCGACATGCACGGCCTGCACAAGTACATGCCCATCACGAGCTTCGCATTCTTGATAGGCTGTCTTGCCATTGCGGGCATTCCTCCCTTTGCGGGCTTTTGGAGCAAGGATGAGATTTTGGTGGCCTGCTATGAGAAAGGACTCGGCTGGGGCCTTTGGATGAGCATGGTGGCCGGCATGACGGCATTCTATATGTTCCGCATCTATTTCCTCATCTTCCACTGGAAGAAGCATGAGGTGCACACCGAGCATACCCCGGCCGACCAGCCGGGGACTATGACGCTGCCGCTCCTTATCTTGGCAACCATCTCGATAGTGGCCGGATTTGTGCCTGCCGGCAAATGGGTGACTTGGGATGGTGCTTCACTGCACACCCAGCTCAACTGGACAGTAGCCGGAACGAGTGTGCTCATCGCTTGCTTGGGAATAGGTCTTGCCTTCAAGATGTATTACAAGGAAAACGCGCTGCCGCAGCGCATGGCCGACAGTTGCCGTGGCTTGTGGACGGCAGCCTACAAGCGCTTCTATATGGATGAGCTTTACCAGTTCATCACGCATAAGATTATCTTCCAAGCCATCTCGAAGCCTATTGCATGGTTCGATCGCACGGTTATCGACGGATTCATGAATGTGCTGGCCGATGCCACTTCGTTGCTCTCGTTTGGCATCCGCAAGTTGCAATCGGGCAGCATTCAGGCCTATGTGTATGTTTATCTTGTGGGTGCGCTCTTGCTGGCGCTCATCACAATGGTGTGTGTTCTCATTTGATAATAGTCCCGATTAAAACTACGATACTATGATGGAAATTTTCAGTAATATCTTAATCTATTTCGTGATTGTGCCCCTGCTCACGCTCGCGGGCTTAGCTCTGTGCAGCAACAAGGGCATTAAAGCAATCAGGACTGTTGCCGTGGCCGGCGCAAGTGTGCTGGTGGTGTTGGCATGCTACTTGGTGGCTCTGTTTTTGCAGGCTCGCGCCAGTGGTGTGACCGACGAGATGATTTTGCGCACCGATGTCATGTGGTACGCTCCTTTCAACATCAAGCTCGCGCTGGGTGTCGATGGCGTGTCGGTAGTGATGATTCTGCTTTCGGCTTGCATCGTCTTTGCCGGCGTGTTTGCCTCTTGGAAAATGAATCCGCTTCCCAAGCAGTTTTTCCTGTGGTTCTATCTGTTGAGTACAGGTGTGTTTGGCTTCTTCATTTCGATTGACCTCGTCACGATGTTCATGTTCTATGAGGTGGCTCTTATCCCGATGTATCTGCTGATTGGTGTGTGGGGTAGTGGCAACAAGAATTACAGTGCCATGAAACTCACGCTCATGCTCATGGGTGGCTCGGCATTCTTGATGTTGGGTCTGATAGGCATCTACTTCCATTCAGCGGCCGATGGCAACCTTACCATGAATATCCTCGATATCGCTCATAACAATGCCATTCCCCAAAACTGGCAGCTATGGTTGTTCCCCCTCACGTTTGTGGGCTTAGGTGTGCTGTGAGCCATCTTCCCGTGCCACACTTGGTCGCCCGATGGCCATGCCAGTGCGCCCACAGCCGTGTCGATGCTTCACGCCGGTGTGCTGATGAAGCTGGGAGGCTACGGCTGTTTCCGCATCGCTATCTATTTGATGCCCTTCGCCGCTGCTCAGCTGGGCTGGATATTCCTTACGTTGACCGGCATCAGCATTGTGTATGGCGCGTTCAGTGCCTGCGTGCAGACCGACTTGAAGTATATCAACGCCTATTCGAGCGTGAGCCATTGCGGCATGGTGCTGTTTGCCATCTTGATGTTTAACACGACGGCCATGACGGGCGCTGTGCTGCAAATGTTGTCGCACGGCCTGATGACGGCGTTGTTCTTCGCGCTCATCGGTATGATTTATGGCCGCACACACACGCGCGACATCCGCGACATGGGCGGCATGATGCACATCATGCCTTATTTGGGCGTGGGCTATGTGATTGCCGGTTTGGCTTCGCTGGGCCTGCCCGGTTTGAGCGGTTTCGTGGCAGAGATGACGATATTTGTGGGCAGCTACATGCACAGCGATGTCTTCCACCGCGTACTCACGATTGCGGCCACTTGCTCCATCGTGATCACCGCCGTGTACATTCTGCGTGTGGTGGGCAAGCTGCTCTTTGGCGCTGTGCAAAATGAGCATCACCGCGAGCTCACCGATGCCTCTTGGGAGGAACGCCTCTCCACGGCCACGCTCATTGTGGCAGTGGCTGTGATAGGCTGCTTCCCCAATTTCTTTGTGAACATCATCAGCGACAGTTTCTTGCCGGTGGTGGATGCCCTCAAAGAGTTTGTGCCGGCCGTGGCGAGCATGTGACGTGAAGTGTTAACCTAAAGAAAAGAATCAGAAAACAGATATGGATTATTCTCAATTTTTACTGATGCCGCAAGAGATAGGGCTTCTGCTCACATTCTTGCTTGTGTTTATCTACGACACGTTCATGCCTGCCCGCATGGGCAAGCACCTGCCGGTAGTGGCTTGTGTACTGTTTGGCCTGTACACCGCCTGCTCGTTTGTGCCGTCGGGCTTCGGAGTGTCGTTTGGAGGCATGTTTGAGAGCAATGCCGCCACGTGGGTGATGAAAAACATCCTCAACATAGGCGTGTTTGTTGTGCTGCTTCAGGCAGTGAAATGGAGCAACAGCGACTTTGTGAGTGTGCGCCGTGGCGAGTTCTACGAGCTTATTTTGCTCACGCTCTTCGGCATGTTCCTGATGATTTCATCGCGTCATTTCCTTCTTTTTGTGATAGGTCTTGAAACCGCCTCACTGCCCATCGCTGCACTGGCCGCTTTTGAAAAGCGCTACTATGAAAGCCACGAGGCGGCTGCCAAATATGTGTTCACGGCCATTTTTTCGAGCGCGATATTCCTGCTCGGCCTCTCGTTTGTGTATGGCATGACGGGCACGCTCTATTTCAGTGAGATTGCCACGCAACTCGTGGGCAACGTCACTCCGCTGCTGGTGGCCTCGCTGGCCTTTGTCATTGCCGGTGTGGGCTTCAAGTTGTCGCTGGTGCCTTTCCACTTGTGGACTGCCGACGTCTATCAGGGTGCCCCCACGGCTGTCACGAGCTACCTCTCGGTGATCAGCAAGGGTGCTGCCGCGTTCTCGTTTCTGGTGATTCTGGTGCAGGTCTTCGGCGCTGCCTATGCGCAGGTGTGGGAGTGGATGCTCTATGCGCTCATCGTCCTCACCATCACGATAGGCAACCTTTTTGCCATGCGTCAGCGCAACCTCAAACGCTTCTTGGCCTTCTCGAGTGTGTCGCAGGCCGGCTACATCATGCTGGGCATCATTGCCGCCAACGCTGTGGGCATGGCCTCGATGATGTATTATGTGCTGGTGTATGTGTTTAGCAACCTTGCTGCATTTGGCGTGATCTCCACCATTGAGCGAGCCACCGGCAAGGTCACGATGGACGACTACAACGGCCTGTTCAAGACCAACCCGTGGCTGGCGTTCACCATGATGCTTGCCATGTTCTCGCTGGGTGGCATTCCGCCTTTTGCCGGTTTCTTCAGGAAGTTCTTCATCTTTGTGGGGGCGTGCAGCACCGGCAGCGTGGCCATCTATGCGCTGGTATTCATCGCGCTGGTCAATACCATCATCTCGCTCTACTACTACCTGCTGGTGGTGAAGGCCATGTTCATTCGTCAGGACGAGTGCGCTGTGCCTTACATCGACAGCCATTGGACCGAGGAGATTGCCATGACCATCTGTGTGCTGGGCATCATTTTCGTGGGCTTGGCAAGCGGCGTGTATGCGCTCATGAATCAGGTGAGTGAGGCCGTGTCACCCATGTTCACCATGATTTGACTTCAATAGTTTTCATGAAATATGATTTATTGCTGGCCCCGATTGTGGGCCAGCAACTTTTTTATGACGCTCCCAACCGAAGTTATTCCGCCCCTCAAACCTTGCTTATCAGAGTGTGATGCCGTCAATCGCCATCAAAATCAACCATAATCCCATTAAAATGCATCATGAAACTCACGAATTAACTAAATTTTATGCAAATTAATATGAATTAACAAATTGGGGGGGTAGAACGGGGTTTTTTATTTAATTTTGCAAATATTCTCATTTAATTTGCAAAAACTGTAGTTTGGTGTGCAAAAGCTCCCACACGACCTGCCACAAACGATGGTTGACTGCGTAATAAATGCAATTCACTCACAGTAACCGAAACTGAATAAGCTCTATTCATGCAGATTCGCAATTATTGAAATTCGGCGACTAAGCTCTAATTAATTTGTAATAACTTTAACTTAATACTAATAATATGATGAAAAAATCCTTACAATTTTTGCTCATGCTACTCACATTGAGCGCATTGAGCATGCATGCCGCCACCGACTACGGTTTTTGGGTGGGCGGCGTGAAAGTCACCAGCGACAACGCGTCAAACATCACCGGCAGCAACATCAAGAGCGGCAAGGCGGTGTATGACCACAGCAACCGGACTCTGACGCTGACCAACATCAACATTGAGCGCGAGGGCAGTGGCAACAATGGCATCCACAACCAGTCGAACACCGGACTGACCATTGTCTTTGCCAGCAGTGGCACGCTCAGCAGTTTGAGGGCCGAAACTATAAGATGCGACGTGAAAACCACCATTCAAGTGAACTCGGGCGCCAAAGCGACCTTATATTCCCGCCAAACAACCGCTACCGGAGGCTTCCTTACGGGGCAGGTATGCATAGGCCTCGATGGTGCCGACTGTATCGTGCAGGGCGAGGGTACCATCGATATGAGTTCTTCGTATGACGACGCTGTTCGTGGCTATAATGGCACCGAAAATTTCACCTTGCAAATCAAAACGGCTTATATTACAGGCTATATGGGAGCTTTTGAAAAATTAAGCTCGGTGACCATCAATCCTTATAACACGTCGGCCCGAAGCACCAATGTGCGGCTGAGTTCTTACTATAACAGTTACAGCACCGTGCAGAACGTGAAGAAATTCACCCTTGGCACCAACATGGTGTTCGTTACTCCTGCGGGCACCACGTTCAACGAATCGACCGGTTACCTTGAAAACAGCAATTTCGATGTTTCAAAATGGTCTAGAGGAAATATGGACTACGTCATCAGCGACGAGAATCTGACTACTGTTGGCAACTTCAAGTACAGAGTGTCAAGCGGTGAGGCTCAGGTTGTGGCCCCCACCGCCTCGGGCGCGGCACAGTCGTCGCTGGTCATCCCCGGCTATGTGACCATTGGCGGCACGGCCTATCCCACAAGCATCAACAATAACCTTTTGGCCGGCAACACCAAGGTGAAAAACGTGTATATTTACTACGGCTGCGAGGACATAGGTGATCATGCTTTCTACAAGTCGGCTGTCGAAACGCTTGAGGTGCCCTCGAGCATAAAAACGATGAACGGATCATATTGCTTAAGGTCTGCGGAAAATCTGAAGTCGCTCGTGTGGAACTTGCCCGCAGCTCGGGTGTCGTTGGGACATGATTTAGAGGAATTGCCCTCATCAATGAAGCTCTATGTGCCCATGGGCGAAGTCACGGCCTATAAGACCCACCAATATTGGAGCCGCTTCAAAAACAACACCACTGCCGGAGCCTACGACTTCAGCACAACCTATGGTGCCATGACGGTGACCACGGCAGCCACTACCACGGCCGAGGGCGCTATGAAAGTGGTGTATCGTCCGAATAACTCCACCACCTCGTGCGTCATCGGTGCCACTCAGCGCATCAATGGCCGCACCTATCGCATCACTGCGTTGGGCGACAGCTGTTTCGCCGGTGCCACCTCGCTATCGAGTGTGACCTTTAACAGCAGCTGGACAGGTAAGCTCGCCGCTATTCCCCAAAGCGCGTTCCGCAACACCACCGGCCTGAAGAGCTTCCCCTTCCAAGACACACACACGAAAAACTCGGCACTGCCCATCGGGCATCACGCTTTCAATGGCAGCGCCATTAGTGGCACAGTGAACCTGATTGACGACACCTATGGCCGCGAAATCGGCACGATGGCTTTCTATGATTGCCCCAATTTGAGCGAGCTGATCACCACCGGCACGCTTCCTGTTCACGCTTTCGGTGGCACCACTCTGCACAGCGGCTTTGTGTGCTATGTGCCGCATTATTCGCTGGGCTACTGCCGCAATGAGGCACAGACCACTTGGACCAATAACACCAACGCCTACAAGTACATTTATCCTTACTACATGCAGAAGACGCTCACTTCGGCCATCATGTCGATGCCCAGCTCGGGCACGGGTGCTGTGCCGGTGGTGCTGCCCACAACCTCTGCCGGCAGTGAACTGAAATTCTATGCCGTCACAGGCTTTACTACTAAGGATGGATGGACATCGTTCACCACCAGCAGTGTGCGTGCCGGTAGCTCGCTGGCCGCGGGCGATGCAGTGCTGGTAACCGGCATTGTGCCCGGCAAGGTTTATCGCATGGGTGTTCCCTCGGTGTCATCGGTTTCGCCCATTAGCGGCAACAAGCTGGTGGCAGCACCCTATATGACCAACTCTACCGTCACTCCCGATGCCAATGCCTACCTCTATACTTGGAACACCGCACAAGGTACTTTCCAGCGGCAGTACAACAGCTTCTCGGTGGGCTACGGCGGCGGGTATCTCAAAGATACCGGCCTCAATAGCAATACGACCTACATCAACGCCGATGCCACAATGTATAAAATTAAAGTGAATGGCAATATCTTTAACCAAGCCAGCACCACTTATAAAGGTGCCAGCGGAACGGTGAGCTATGATGCCGGCAGCAATACGCTCACATTCGATAATGCTACCATCAATGCAAGTGGTATAACAGCTGTTTCGACAGACATTGAGGGGCTCACGATTCGCTTGCTGGGCAACAATGTCATCACGGTTACCAATGGTAACGGCTACACCGGTTTTTGGCTGACTGAAAGTGACGGCGTGACTTTTACCGGCGGTGGCTCACTTACGCTCAATCAGAGTGCCTCAGGTGCCTCCGGAAATTTGATGTTTATGAACACACGCAAGAGCACTTCGATGACCACCATCAAGGATTGCACCTTCATTGGAACGCCTTATGCCGACGACTACGAGGAAGGACTCACTGTGGACAATGCCACCGTGCGCGGCACAGGCATTGACGTGGGCGATGAGGTGATCCTCAAGAACTGCTACCTTGCCAAGCCGGCTGGCGGAACGTGGAGCAGTGGCGAGTTGAAAGTCAACGGACAATGGTATTATGGCGAGTTTGAAATCCTGCCCACCGGCAACTCCTACAAGCAGGGCGACGTGAACGGCGACGGCGAGGTGGACGTGAATGATGTGAACATCCTCATCAATATCGTGCTCGGCAACGACGATGCCAGCAAGTATGGTGGTCGCGCCAACGTGGACGGCCGCGGCGATGTGGACGTGAGCGACGTGAACACGCTCATCAACCTCGTGCTGGGCAAATAAATTTGCCCCCTTTTTGAGATGAATTAGAAGGTTTCTTTAACCGATTCATTATTTTACAACGGATGCCACACGTGCGTGTGGCATCCGTTGTTTTTATGCGGTCGGTTGCAGGAATTAACTTCCACGTGATTGCACACATCAAGGTCGTTATTGCCTCACAAACAATAAAGAAAGGCGGCGAATTCTGCACCCACCGCATCACTCTATGTGCGTGGAAATTATAGGATGGGGGAGAGGAGGCGAGCGAGCGATTCGAGTGCCTTGGTGGTGACGGGCCTGCGACGCCAGTGACTCAGGATGATGCGCGTGGATTGCCGCTGATCGTTCAGGAAAATCTCTTTCATGAGCCGGTTGAACTCAGCTCCATAGATGAGCGCATTGCACTCAAAATTGTGCTCAAAGCTCCTGAAGTCGAAGTTGGTGCTGCCTGTGGTGGCGAAGTCGTCATCGATGATCACAACCTTGCTGTGAAGCATGGCCGGTTCGTAGAAATAGATTTTGATGCCGGCCAGCAGGCATTCCTTCAGGTAGCTGCACGAGGCAAGGCGCAGCAGGCGGCTGTCGGGTGTGCGCGGAAGCATAACTCTCACATCTACCCCTGCCAGCGCGGCGGTCTGCATGGCCTTGAGCAGCGCGTCGTTAGGCAAGAAATAGGGTGTCTGAATCCAAATGCACTTCTTGGCCTCGGCAATGGCGTGCAACAGCACGAGCGCGATGTTGCTCCACTGCCCCGTGGGGCCGGCCGGAATGATCTGCACGCCCGTGGGGTCGCCGGGCTTCACATGCTCGTGATGCAGGGCGGTTTCGGTGAGGAGATTGCGGTTAGAGAAATTCCAATCGACCGCAAATGAGTATTCGAGAGCGGCCACGGCATCGCCGGTGATGCGCAGGTGGGTGTCGCGCCACGGCCGGTGCTTGCGGCTGCCGTACACATAGCGGTCGGCCACGTTCATGCCACCTATATAGCCTATGGCACCGTCGATGACGACGACCTTGCGGTGGTTGCGCCAGTTGAGCCGGTTGACCAGCTGGGTAAAAGTGACTTTGAGGAAAGGGTGAGCCTCGATGCCCGCCTTGCGCAACCGCTTGAAATAAGAAGCCTTGAAATGATAGGAACCCACATGGTCATACATGACCCGCACCTTGACCCCTTGACGCGCTTTCTCTTCGAGGATTTGCGCCAGTTCGCGACCTATGCGGTCGTCCTCAATGATGTAATATTGCAGGTGAATGTAGGTGTTAGCGGCCAGCAGGTCGGCTTTGAGCGCATTGAATTTCTCAATGCCGCTGGTGAAAATCTGAATGTCGTTACCCGGAAAATAGTGCGCTTGCGCCAGATTGTGGGTGAGCTTGATGTGCTGGCGACTTTCGGGTGAAAGTGGCAGAGCATCAAAATTGATGGGCTGAAAAGTGCCCTGCCCGCGCAGCCGGCGACGCTGGGAGCGCGAAATCATGCGCACTCCCTTGAGGCTGCGTCCAAAAATGAAGTAAAGCACTAAGCCCACCACAGGCAGCAAGATGAGCACAGTGACCCATGCGAGCGACTTGACGGGGTTTCGGTTTTCGGAAACCACCACGGCAATCGTCGTGACAATGGTCAGGAAGTAAAGATAGGTCAATACATCGTAGACCACATTGGCATAGGGAAACAGCTCACCGAGAAGCATGGCGCGTGACCTTGATGGGGCCTATTCAGAGAGGATGAGGTTGATGAGCGTGTTCACATCGGCCACGTCCACATCGCCGCTACCGTCCACGTTGGCGCGGTCGCCATACTTGCCGGCTTCGTCGTTGCCGAGCACGATATTGATGAGGATGTTCACATCGTTCACGTCCACTTCACCATCGTTGTTCACATCGCCTCTCAGGTAACTCGCATGCATGTAGGTAAATGAAATTTGATTGCCTGTGCGTGTGATGGCGTGGATGGGCTGGTTCATGTAGGTGCCGGTGAATACCCGCGCGGCCGGCGAGGAGTTATTGGTGAGTGAATCAAGCCCATTGTAGGGCCAGAGGTCGCCGCTGGTGGAGTAGGTCGAGAGTACTCCGTCGGCAGGGATGGGAGTCATGCGTTGGTGCGACGCGGTGTTATTCACCTCATTGATATCCCAAATGTATTCATCATAGTCAACGTGGGTAATGAGCATGCCGCTGGCGGCCATATAAGCGTCCCAGCCGGTTCGTTGCCTGTTTTCAAGCACATAATATTCGTTGGGATTGAGGCTATTGACAATCTTGTAGGCTTTGCCGGTGTCGGTGTTAAGCGCATCGAGCGTGTAGGTGGTGTTTTGCACCGGTGTTTCGAGGGTGATCCAGCCCATGAAGTCGCGCTCATAAGCCGAATAACCTATGGGAGTGTCACCGTCGTCGTTATAGCATCCGCCATCAAGCAGACTCCAATCGCCCATGCCGAAGTTGCCTGAATAGTCGGTATCATAAAAGTCGGGCAGGCCGAGGCAGTGTGAGAACTCGTGGCAGAAGGTGCCTATGCCATCGAGCCTTGTAGTCCTCTCGTTGGCGCCATACAGCTCGTTGAAAACGGCGAATTTGTCGATGTATTTGTTGCCCACTTGCAGTTTGCTGCCATACTCAGAATCACTGAGTTCCCATTGGCAGGGCCACACAGAACTGGGGACGGTGCGATAGGCTTGCGCCTCGCCAACACCGGCATAAAGCGCAATCACTACATCTACCTCGCCATCGCCATCGTTGTCGTAGGGCGAGAAATCTACTGTGGCTTTGAGCGAATCGCAGGCTTCGGCCACCATCAGCCCCACACCCTTGTCGTCGCCATAATAATCGTTGCCACCATAATAAGCGCGTTCACGGCTCAGATTGATGGGACCATAGATGTCAAATTGAGGAGTGAATTTGCCGCGTGACTGGTCATAAAAATATTGGAAGCAGCTTTTGCCGCCCTCTTTGAATTGGGCCGTGAAAGCGGCCACAGGATCATCGCTTTTCATCTTCACGTCAGTGTAGTTGACGAGAATGATGGGAATGCGTGGTGAGCCGTTGTTGGGCACTTGTGTGGCCCGGCGACGCCGGTCGTTGCGTTTGGCCTTTTGGCTTGCCGCAGCCGGTCGAGTGGCTTGCAAAGTGAGGTTTTGCGCATGCTGCGCCACAAATGTTTGCTCGCTCGCCGGTCTGTCGCTCGGATTGTGCGCGAGCATTGTGGTGAGGCCACCGGCAAGGCGATAATAGAAGTTTCCGTCGGGTGCTTGCGCCACGGAGAGGCCGTCGGTTGTGACGTAGCTGTGGTGCCACTCATCGCCCACCATGCGCAGGGTGAGTGTGGAGCCATCGCTCTGCGCGACGGTGTGTGTGCCGGGTTTTGCTGGCACGGCTCCGGCCATGAGGGCGAGGCAGGCGGCGCAAGCCAAAGTGAGAAGTTTTTTCATATTCAAAGTGTTTTTTATTGTTTGCGGTTGTAAGTTAGGGGTTGTCATTAATCGCGTCCGTACAGGGCAGGGGACACATTTCCCAGAGCTCCTGCGCCGCAAAGGTTTTCATGCCGCAAATTTAAGCAAAAATATCCACCATGCAAAATAAGATGGTGAATAAGAAAAAATTAGCGGTCGAACTTGTTCGTCCGACCGCTTGTGGTGGCGGGGGGAGGACTCGAACCTCCGACCTCTGGGTTATGAGCCCAACGAGCTACCACTGCTCCACCCCGCGATTTGCGGTGCAAAAGTACTGCAAAAATTTGGCATGGCCAAACCAATGGGGTGGAATGGGGCGAGAATTAACATTTATTATCCTTTTGTGGCCGTTACCCTCGCCCCATGGTAGTGCTTTACTTCATAGGGCAACCCATTGCAATTTTGGTGAAGAAGTCATTGCCCTTGTCGTCCACGAGGATGAATGCGGGGAAGTCTTCCACTTCAATTTTCCAGATGGCTTCCATGCCCAGTTCGGGATACTCTACGCACTCAATGCTCTTGATATTGTTTTGCGCGAGGATGGCAGCAGGACCACCAATGGAACCGAGATAAAAACCGCCATGCTTCTTGCAGGCATCGGTGACGGCTTGCGAGCGGTTGCCTTTTGCAAGCATGATAAGGCTGCCACCATGCGACTGGAATTCATCTACATAGGGATCCATGCGTCCGGCTGTGGTGGGACCCATAGAGCCGCAGGGCATTCCGGCGGGAGTCTTGGCCGGACCAGCATAGTAGATGGGATGCTCTTTGAGATATTGTGGCATCTCCTCTCCGGCATCCAGCCGGGCTTTAATCTTGGCATGCGCAATATCACGACCCACAATGATGGTGCCGTTGAGGCTCAAACGTGTGCTCACGGGATACTGGCTCAGCACCTTCAGCACTTCGCTCATGGGCTGGTAGAGGTCAATTTTCACTGCCTCACCCTCACCTGCGTTGCGCAGATGTTCGGGAATCAGCCCGGTGGGATTGTCATCGAGTTTTTCAATCCAGATGCCCTCGCGGTTGATTTTGGCTTTGATGTTGCGGTCGGCACTGCAACTCACGCCCAAACCGATGGGGCACGAAGCTCCGTGGCGAGACAGGCGCACCACACGCACATCGTGAGCAAGATATTTGCCGCCAAATTGCGCACCCAAGCCAATCTTGTGGGCTTCTTCGAGCAGTTGCTTCTCCAGCTCAACGTCACGGAAGGCGCGACCTGTTTCGTCGCCTGTAGTGGGCAATTCGTCATAGAAGTGGGTAGAAGCCAACTTGACGGTGAGCAAGTTCTTCTCGGCGCTTGTGCCGCCAATGACGATGGCGATATGATAGGGTGGGCATGCTGCCGTGCCCAATGATTTCATTTTCTCTACAAGGAACGGAATGAGTGTGCCCGGATTCTGGATGCGGGCTTTGGTTTCTTGATAAAGGTAGGTTTTGTTGGCACTGCCGCCGCCTTTGGTAACGCAAAGGAAACGATATTCCATGCCTTCGGTGGCCTCAATGTCGATTTGTGCAGGGAGATTGCATCGAGTGTTAATTTCCTCATACATCGACAGGGGGGCGTTTTGCGAGTAGCGCAGGTTTTCCTGTGTGTAGGTGTTGTACACACCGCGAGCGAGGGCTTCTTCGTCGCAAAAACCGGTCCACACTTGCTGGCCTTTTTCTCCGTGGATAATGGCCGTGCCGGTGTCTTGGCACAGAGGCAGCTTGCCCTTAACGCTCACCTCGGCGTTGCGCAAGAAAGTGAGAGCCACGTATTTATCGTTTTCGCTGGCTTCGGGGTCGTTAAGAATCTTTGCCACTTGCTCGTTGTGTGTGCGGCGCAGCATGAACGACACATCACGAAAAGCCTGTTGCGAGAGCAATGTGAGGGCTTCGGGTTGCACTTTGAGGATAGGTTTCCCCTCAAATTCACCCACACTCACATAGTCGCTGGTGAGGTGATAGTATTCAGTCTTGTCCTCGCCCAGCTGGAACATGGGCGCATAGTTAAACTCTGGAATGTTTGCCATAGTGTTTTATTAGTTATAGTTGAGATGAATCACAATTAGTCACGGCAAAATTACTTAAAAAACGAGAGCTACACAAAAGGAAAACTTGTTTTTCTTTGTTTAGCCGAGTGAAAGTAACTTCGGCACAGCCAACGCTTCGAAAAAACACGAGAAAACACCAAATTTATTTGAGCGATTTCCGGTGCAAGCGACTTCGACTCAGCAGGCGTGGGTGATGCTGTTATCATAGGTCAAGTAATTAAGCCTCCGGTTTCGCTTTTAGTCGCCTGCCGCGTGGCCGTCTTGCCGAAAGCGTGATTTTACCTTGATGCAGGTGCAACTGCGCTTGCCCACCGCCCGTGAGTGCGCCAAAGAGCATTTCGCGCATGAGCAAAGTCTTGACGTGGGCGTGGATGACGCGATCCATTTCACGAGCACCATATTCGGCCGAAAACCCGAGGTTGACCAAGAAATCACGTGCGTCATCATCAAGTTTCAGTGTCACACGCTTTGCTGCGAGCTGTTGGTGCAGGTTGCGCATCTTTTTGTCGAAAATCAGCCCTGCCATGTGCTTGTGCATATCGTTGAAGGCGACAATGCCGCTCAAGCGATTGATAAACTCTGGCTTGAACAGGTTTTTCACCGCCGACCGCATAACGTTTCCCGTGGTGGCCGATGGGGCATATCCCACGGCGGCATGTCGCGCCGCTTGTGCTCCCGCATTGCTCGTCATGATGAGAATCACGTTGCGGAAGTAGGCTTTTCGACCTTTGTTGTCGGTGAGCGTGCCATAGTCCATCACTTGCAGCAGAATGTCGAAGACATCGTTATGAGCCTTTTCTATTTCGTCGAGCAAAAGCACACAGTCAGGGGTGCGGCGCACAGCATCGGTGAGCAAGCCGCCATCGTCATAACCCACATAACCGGCCGGTGAACCAATCAGTTTGGCTACGGTGTGCTTCTCCATATACTCACTCATGTCAAATCGCACCAGCTCCACTCCCAGCTGTTGCGCCAGCACGCGGGCCACTTCGGTTTTTCCCACGCCAGTAGGGCCCACAAAGAGCAGGCTGGCCAGTGGCTTATCGCCATCGGTAAGTCCGGCCTTTGCCATGAGAACGGCTTCTGTAACGTTTTTCACGGCTTCATCTTGGCCATAGATGTGCTCACCAATGCGCAGGGCAAGCGATTGCAGTTGCTGCTGGTCGTCGTTTCTCACGGCAAGCGCGTCCACTTTGGCTACCTTTGCAAGCACTTGTGCGATGAGCGGAACGTCCACTTTGCGTGACGCATTGGCCGGCTGCATTTGCAAGAAGGCACCGGCTTCGTCAATGAGGTCGATGGCTTTGTCGGGCAGACAGCGATCGGTGATGTGTTTCGCACTCATTCTCACGGCGAATTCAATGGCCTCGTCGTCATAAGTGACACCATGAAACTGCTCGTATTTGCCCTTGATGGCATGCAAGATGCGTGTGGCTTCATCGATGGACGGCTCAAGGATGTCAATAGTTTGAAAACGGCGAGCCAATCCCTTGCTGCGCAAGATGTGCCGGTTATACTCATCGTGTGTGGTGGCACCGATGAATCGCAAGTTGCCAGCTTCAAGATAAGGTTTGAGCAGATTGCCGGCATCCATTGAGCTGTTGCCGGTTTGTCCTGCGCCCACGATGTTGTGAATCTCGTCGATGTAAAGGATGGCGTTTTTTTGCCGGGCTATACCATTGAGCACTGTTTTGAGGCGGTCTTCAAAGTCACCTCTATATTGTGTGCCGGCAATGAGCGAACCCAAGTCAAGACTATAGATGCGGCATCCATTCAGTTTCTCGGCCACTTGGTGGCTCTCGATGCGGGCCGCCAGCCCATAGACGATGCTCGTTTTTCCCACGCCGGGCTCTCCCAAATGCAAAGGATTGTTTTTGTCCTTGCGGCACAACACCTGAATGGTGCGTTCCAGCTCTGCCTCACGCCCTATGAGTGGATTGTGATGGTGCAGTTGGTCGTTGATACAGGTCACGTAGTCCATCCACCGTTCACGGGTTTCTTCTTGCACGCTTGCACTACGACTGGCTGGTGCGTCGCCCTGCGTCACGGGCTCAGGGGTGCGCAGGTCATATTCTTGGATGAGCTGGCTCAAAAATTCGGCTTTATCGTTGCCCACAGTCACCTCGATCAGTGTGGCCGCTTCAGAGTCTTCGAGCTGCATCATTGAGGCCACCACGCCCGGAATGCCCACAGTGGTACTGTCCGATAGTTGGGCTTGGAGAAAGGCGGTGCTCATCATGAAATGGTATTGGAAAGAGAAATCGGGCATGAAATCTTCTTCCTCATCGTCGGTGGCGATAGCTTCCATCTTATTGACTGCCTGCTCGATGCTCTCGGTGAAAAATCGCATTTCTTCGGCTCCTACAATTTGTGTCAACGCATGAACAAAACCGGGTGTATCTGAGAGTGCCCACAAAAAATGTTCAGGTGTGAGGAACTCATGGTTGAGTTGTGCGGCCCGCATCATCGCTGTGGTTTCAACTGCGAGCACGTCAGAGCTATATGTGATTTGATGATTTGGCATGAGGATAAATGTCCTTTCTTATTCGGGTTCACAAGTGATTCTCAGGGGAAATCCTTCGTCACGCGCCATCTTGATGGCTTTCTGAGTGCGCGTCATGGCCATGTCATAGGTGAACAATCCCACCACGGCTTGCCCCTTGTGGTGCACCATGAGCATGAGCGCAATGGCCTCGTCGCCGGTTTTGTGAAACACAGTCACAAGCATGGTCACTACAAAATCCATTGTGGTGAAATCGTCGTTGTGCAAAATCACCCGGTATTGCCGCGGCTCGATGGTGCGTGTGCGTGTATCTTGTCGCGTGCCGGTTCCGTGCTGTGTGAGTTTGGCCATATAGGTTAAAAATGAATGCGGGTGCAAATTTAGTATTTTTTCTTGGAGTGCTGCTTTGCGGTGACGCAAAACTTACTATAATATTTGTGAGTTTTACGGCAGTTGAGTAACTTTGCAGCGATTTTTATAAAGAGAAGTATCATTAGCCGCATGGTGGCAAGAACACGTGTGGCACACAAAGAATAGTCAGTATGTTTGAGAATTTATCCGACAAACTTGAAAGATCGCTAAAAGTCCTGAAAGGACAAGGTAAGATAACCGAGATCAACGTGGCCGAAACCATTAAAGAGGTGCGCCGCGCTCTCATTGATGCCGATGTGAGCTATAAGGTGGCTAAAGAGTTTACCGATACGGTGCGAGCCAAAGCATTGGGTCAGAATGTGATCAACTCACTCAAGCCTCAAGAGTTGATGGTGAAGATCGTGCACGACGAGCTGGTGCGACTCATGGGCGGCACCGAAGCCACATTTAACGTTGAAGGAAAACCTGCGGTGATTTTGATGTCGGGTCTGCAGGGGTCTGGTAAAACTACTTTCTCGGGCAAACTGGCTAATCGCTTGAAAAATGACAAGGGGCGCACCCGCAAACCCATGCTGGTGGCTTGCGACGTGTACAGGCCTGCCGCTATTGAGCAACTGAAAGTGCTGGGCGAGAAAATTGAGGTGCCCGTATATAGCGAACCTGATAGCAAAGACCCCGTGCAGATTGCCCTCAACGCCATAGAGGAGGCCAAACGCAACGGCAACGACGTGGTGATTGTGGATACCGCGGGTCGTTTGGCCGTGGACGAGCAAATGATGAACGAAATTGAGGCGATCAAGCGAGCCATCAACCCGAATGAAACTCTCTTTGTGGTTGACTCGATGACCGGCCAAGACGCGGTGAATACCGCCAAAGCGTTTAACGACCGCCTTGACTTCGATGGCGTGGTGCTCACCAAACTTGATGGCGACACTCGTGGTGGTGCGGCCCTTTCAATCCGCGCCGTGGTCAATAAGCCTATTAAATGGGTGGGAACGGGTGAAAAAATGGAGGCCCTTGACCCCTTCCGCCCCGCCGGTATGGCCGACCGCATTTTGGGCATGGGCGACATCGTGTCGCTTGTGGATCGCATGCAGCAGCAGTATGACGAGGAAGAGGCTCGCAAGCTGCAGGCTAAAATCGCCAAAAACACATTTGATTTTAATGACTTCTTAAAACAAATTGGCCAAATCAAGAAGATGGGTAACCTCAAGGACTTGGCCTCAATGATTCCCGGAGTGGGCAAGGCAATTAAGGATATCGACATCAGCGATGATGCTTTCAAGAGCATCGAAGCCATCATCTACTCGATGACCCCCTATGAGCGCAGCAATCCGCGCGTGCTCAATGGCAGCCGCCGGCAGCGCATAGCAAAAGGCAGCGGCACTTCGTTGCCCGAAGTGAACCGTCTTTTGAAGCAGTTTGAGCAAACGAGCAAAATGATGCACATGGTTCAGACGGCTAAGAATCCCATGAAGATGATGCGTGGTCGCCGCAAATAAAACCACGATAAAGCATAAGAGCATGCAACTCATTGATGGAAAAGCAATCGCAGCTCAAATTAAGCGTGAAATAGCGCAAGAGGTGTGTCTTATGAAAGAGCGGGGACTGCGTGCCCCTCACCTTGCCGGTGTGTTGGTGGGACATGATGGTGGCAGTGAGAGCTATATGGCCTCGAAAGTGAAGGCTTGCGAAGAGTGTGGATTTACTTCATCACTCATTCGCTTAGAAGAAGCCGCCACCGAAGAGGAATTACTTGACGTGGTGCGCCATTTGAATGCCGATGCAAGTGTGGATGGCTTCATCGTGCAACTTCCTTTGCCCGCCCACATGAATGAGCACCGTGTGATTGAGGCGATTGACTACCGCAAGGATGTGGATGGTTTCCATCCCATCAATGTGGGGCGCATGTCAATAGGGCTCCCCTGTTTCTGTTCGGCCACTCCGGCTGGCATCATGATGCTGCTTGAACGTAGCGGCGTTGCCACGCAAGGCAAGCATGCGGTGGTGATTGGACGCAGCAACATTGTGGGCAAACCCGTAGCATCCTTGTTGTTGCAAAAACGCAATCCGGGCAACTGCACGGTGACCGTGTGTCACAGCGGCACGCCCAATCTTGCCCAAATCACTCGTGAGGCCGATATCTTGATAGCTGCATTGGGGCACCCGGGATTTGTGACCGCCCAAATGGTCAAGCAAGGAGCCGTGGTGATTGATGTGGGTACTACTCGTGTGCCCGATGCGACGCGCAAGAGTGGCTGGCGGTTGTGTGGCGATGTGGATTTTGAGCAAGTGGCTCCATTGTGCAGCCATATCACTCCCGTGCCGGGTGGAGTGGGGCCCATGACCATCGTTTCGCTCATGCGAAATACCTTGCTCGCGGCCAAGAAAGAAATCTACACCGATTAATGAACTTACTTTCGATACTCCTTCTCTCATTGGTGTCGCTGCTTGAAGGCGGCAACACGGTGAACCTCACCTTTGTGGGCGACGCCATGCAACACACGCCACAATTGGTGGCGGCACGCACGGCGACAGGAAATTACGACTATTCGCCGTGTTTCAGATATGTGGAGGACGACATTCGTTGGGCCGATTATGCCGTGGTGAACTTGGAATGCCCACTGGGCGGTGCCCCCTACACTGGCTATCCCGCCTTCAGTGCGCCCGATAGCTATGCGGCACAACTCTATAAGAGTGGATTTGATCTCTTTCTCACAGCCAATAATCACTGCCTTGATCGCCGTGATAAAGGCTTGCGACGCACCATATCCGTGCTGGACTCGCTGGGCATTCCGCACGTGGGCACCTATGTCAACGCCAATGCTCGTCATCGGCAAGTACCATTCATCACCACCATCAAGGGAGTGCGATTTGCTTTTCTGTGCTACACTTATGGCACCAACGGCATCCCTGTGCAAGGCGATGTGGTGGTCGATTTGATTGACCGCAATGTGATTGCCCGCGACCTTGAGGCGGCTCGTGCCGCTGGCGCACAGGTGCTGTGCGCATGCTTGCACTGGGGCATAGAATATCAGTTGCAGCCGGTAGAAAGCCAGCGCTCCCTTGCCGATTGGCTGGTGGAGCAGGGAGTGGACTTGATTATAGGAGGGCACCCGCATGTGGTGGAACCAATGGAGATGCGCCACAGCAAAACCTATGATAAAGATGTGCTGTTGGTGTACAGTCTTGGCAACTTCATTTCCAACCAGCGCGACATTGATTGTCGTGGCGGCGCGATGGTGAAGGTGAGCGTGACCATGCTGGGTGGCAAACCTCGTGTGCACGATGCCCGTTACAAGCTGTTCTTTGTGCAGAAGCCCACTTATCGAGGCGAGAACTATGTGCTAATTCCGGAAAATCGGCCTGAACTTGTGCGTGCCGATAGCCGTGGCGAGTTCACGCGCTTCATGCAGCGCACCCACTCGCTCGTCACATCTCGCAATGTAGGGGTTTCCCAAGAACTCTGAAAATCCGAAAAAGAAGTTTTACGATGTTGAGCTGCGCGTGGCTGTCACTCATGTGCAACTTGGCGGGCAAGGTCTTGCCATAGCGCGTCGTTGGGCACAGGGGCTGTAACGTCAATCAATTCTTTTGATACCGGATGCACAAAACTGATGCGGTGGCTCTGCAACGAGATGCTGCCGTCAGGATTGCTGCGCTTGGCTCCATATTTAAGGTCACCCTTGATGGGGCATCCTATGGCCGCCAGCTGGCAGCGTATTTGATGCTTGCGCCCCGTGATTAACTCGACTTCGAGCAGGTGATAGCGTTCGCCGCTGGCCAGCAAGCGATAATTAAGCACCGAACGTCGTCCATCGGGAGTGGGAGTGAGCGAGGCATAAGTTTTGTTGTTGCGCTCCACAGCTGTGAGATAGTGTGTGAGTGTGCCGCTCGATTGCGAGGGGCGTTGGCTCACGATGGCCCAATAGGTTTTGCTCACCTCACCCTTGCGAAACAGCTCATTCATGCGCTCAAGCCCTTTGCTCGTTTTAGCAAATACCACGAGGCCGCTAGTGGGACGGTCGATGCGATGCGTCACTCCACAAAACACATTGCCGGGTTTGTTGTATTTTTCCTTGAGCCACAACTTGAGGCGGTCAACGAGCGGCGTGTCGCCTGTGCGGTCGCCCTGCACCAGCTCGCCGGCCTGCTTGTTGACGATAATCAGGTGGTTGTCTTCGTAAATGACTTCCATGCGGTAGAAAATAGTTCTTGAACGGTGAATCTAACTTGCAAAGTTACGGCATAAATACTGAATCAACGTAATTTTTCTTGCAAAATAATGAAAATGTGTTTTTGCGCAGATTTTATGTGAAAACCATAACTTTTTTGCGACTTGACTTGCAATTTTAACATTAGAAATTGCGATTTTCAGAAAAATTGTCTAACTTTGCCCCTTGAATACCATAGTTATGTTAACGAACTGCTAATCGAGAAACGACTAAGATGATGAGAGCCAGCACCTTTTCCTATGGAACAAGGGGCGTTGTGGCTCGTATCTTCTCGCAGATGCATCTGGCGTGGCTGTGGTGAAACAAAGAGAAATTAACAATATAATATAACAATTAAAACTGTACTTATTAGTTTAAGAAAATTACTTTTGCTCTTAATGCTCTCGTTGGTAACGATAGCCGCAGGTGCCCAAGTGAAGGCCTCTGGTACAATCTACGACGAGAACAATGAGCCGGTGATTGGAGCCTCTGTTGTTCAGAAGGGCAATCCCAAGAATGGCGTGGCGACAGATCTTGACGGTAAATTCTCTCTTAACGTGCCTTCGGGTGCTCATCTGCTCATCTCCTATGTGGGCTATGAAACGGCAGATGTGGTGGCCAAGAGTGGAATGACCGTAACCCTTGTTCCGAAAACCGATGGTGAGATGCTGAACGAAGTGGTGGTCACTGGTTACCAGCAGGTGGATCGCCGCCTCTATACAGGTGCAACCACCAGCGTGGATGCCAGCAAGGCCAAATTGGACGGTGTGGCCGACGTGAGCCGCGCCCTCGAAGGCCGTGCCGCTGGTGTGTCGGTGCATAACGTGACGGGTACTTTTGGTACTGCTCCGAAGATCCGTGTGCGTGGTGCCACGTCAATCTATGGCAACTCTCGTCCATTGTGGGTGGTGGATGGCGTGATTCTTGAGGACAACGTGGAAATCAGTGCCGACGACCTGTCGTCGGGCGACGCAACCACGCTGATTGCCTCGGCTATCGCTGGCCTGAATGCCGACGACATCCAGAGTTTCCAAGTCTTGAAAGACGGTTCGGCAACATCAATTTATGGTGCAAAAGCCAATGCGGGTGTGATTGTGGTGACGACTAAGACCGGTCGTCAGGGCCACACCTCTATTAATTATACGGGTGAATTCACCTACCGCCTCAAACCCAGCTACCGCGACTACAACATTACCAACTCGCAGGAGCAAATGGGTATCTACAAAGAAATGGAACAGAAAGGCTGGCTGGAGTTTGCTTCGCTGGCCAATAGCTCGCGCACGGGTGTGTATGGTCACATGTATCGCCTGATGAGTCAATACGACCCCGTGACCGGTGAATATGGCTTGGCTAACACTACCAACGCCAAGAATGCCTATCTGCGTGAGGCCGAGTTCCGCAATACCGACTGGTTCGACCTGCTGTTTAACGACAACGTGATGCAGAATCACGCCTTGAGCATTTCGGGTGGTACCGACAAAGGCTCGTTCTACACCTCCATGTCGACCATGCAAGATCCGGGTTGGTACAAATCGAGCCGTGTGGAGCGCTACACATTCAATAGCAATGCCATCTATCAGCTCACCGACCATGTGCGCGTGAAGATTCTGAACATGGATAGCTACCGCAAGCAGCGTGCTCCGGGCACATTGAGCCAAAACGTGGACGTGGTGAATGGCGAGTTCAACCGCTCGTTCGACATCAACCCGTTCAGCTACGCTCTTAACACTTCGCGTACGCTTGACCCGAACTTGTTCTATCGTCGCAACTACACCGACTTCAATATCTTCCATGAGTTGGACAACAACTATATTGACATCAACGTGCTCGATGTGAAGTTCCAAGGTGAATTGCAAATCAAACCCATCATCAAGCAAGACCAAACGCTGGAGTTCAACTTCTTGGGCGCTTACCGTTATAGCAACAGTGAGCAGAACCACTATGTGAAGGACAACAGCAACCAAGCGATGGCCTATCGCGTGGGTGTGGATCCCGAGGACGCTATCATTCGCGCCAGCAACACCTACCTGTATACCGACCCCGATGACCCCAACGCACTGCCCGAAACGGTGCTGCCTAAGGGTGGTATGCTCTTCTACAGCAAAAACGCGATTACCCAGATTGACTTCCGTGTCACAGCACAGTATATGAAGAACTTCAATCAGGGCACACACCTCATCACGGCATTTGCCGGTATGGAGGCAAGCCGCGTCGACCGCTATGCACAGTCGTTTGAAGGTTGGGGCATCGTTTACTCTAACGGCAACCTGCCTTTCATGAAACACGACCTCTTCAAGCAAATGGAGGAAGAGAACGGTTCATACTTCAGCGATGGCCGCACTCATCGCCGCAATTTGGCTTACTTTGGTAACGTGAACTATAGCTACAAGGGCCGTTATGCTTTGAATGGCACTCTGCGTTACGAAGGCTCTAACCAAATGGGCGAAACCCGCCAGAGCCGCTGGCTGCCCACTTGGAACATTTCGGGCGCATGGAACATCTATGAAGAAGACTTCTTCAAAGATTGGCAACAAAAAGTGTTGAGCTACGCCAAGCTGCGTGCTTCTTACTCGCTCACCGGCGAGAGTGGCCCCACCAGCCGCGCCAACGCTGAGGCTCTCTATTATCCCACTCGCCCGTGGCGTCAGGAAACCGATGCTATGGAGATGGGTCTGTACTTGGCAGGCTTGGCCAACAGCGAGCTTACCTATGAAAAGAAACATGAGCTTGACATCGGTGTGGACGTTGGTTTCATCAATAACCGCATCAACCTTGTCTTCGACTGGTACAAGCGTAACAACTACGACCTGATTGGTCACCTCTACACCTCGGGTGTGGGCGGCCAAACGAGCAAATATGCCAATGTGGCCGAGCTGGCTTCGCATGGTGTGGAATTTATGCTCACCACGAAAAACTTCGATCCCGCTAACCCGATGGACTTCAGCTGGACGACCGACTTCACTTTCTCGTACGCCAAGAACAAGATCACCAAACTGGTGTCGCGTTCGCGCGTGATCGACCTCGTGCCGGGCACGGGCTTCCCCTTGCAGGGCTATCCTGTGCGTGCCATCTTCTCGATTCCGTTCATGGGCTTGGATTCACACGGTGTGCCTCTGGCAATGAACGAGGACGGCGAAGTGACCGATCAAGGTGTGAACTTCCAAGAGTTCGACAAGCTCGACTACCTGAAGTATGAAGGACCGGTTGATCCTCTTTACACTGGTGGTTTTGGTAACAACTTCGGCTGGAAGGGCCTGCACCTGAATGTGTTCATGACCTACTCGTTTGGCAACAAGCTGCGTTTGAGCCAAGACTTCGCTTATGCTTACAGCGACATGGTGGCCATGCCCAAGGAGTTCAAGAACCGCTGGGTCATCCCGGGCGATGAGGCTTATACCGACATCCCCGTGATCGCTTCGCGTCGCCAGTCGAATGCCAACATCTACTTGAGCCGCGCCTACAACGCCTACAATTACAGCACGGCACGCATCGCCGACGGTGGCTTCATCCGTCTTAAAGAGGTTTCGCTCACCTACGACCTACCCATGCGCTTCATCAAGAAATTGAGTCTTAAGAGTGCTGCTGTGAAGTTGGCCGCTACCAACATCTGCCTGCTCTATGCCGACAAGAAACTCAATGGCGCCGACCCGGAATTCTTTAACAGCGGTGGTGTGGCTTCGCCCAACCCGAAGCAGGTCACCTTCACGTTGAGATTTGGACTTTAATTTTATTCATCCATTTAAGTTTTGACTATAATGAAACTATTAAATAGAATATTAATTGCGGCCTGCGCGGTAATGGCTCTTACTGCGTGCGACGACTATCTGGACGTGGTGCCCGACACGCGCGTGAAGCTCGAAACAGTGGAGCAGTGCCGCATGCTGCTCGTCACGGGCTACAACGACTACAGTTATAGTGCCATAGGCGAGTTGTCGAGCGACAACGTGGACGACAACAACGCGCCTTCGAGCACAGGTGTGCGCTACAACCGTCCCTCCTATGCTCAAACCGACGACGAACTCTATGCTTGGCAAGATGTGAAGAGCGGCATGGGCAGCGACACACCCTCCGGTGTGTGGACAGGCTGCTACGGTGCCATCGCTTGTGCCAACGCCGTGCTTGAAGCCCTCGACAAACTTGATGCCGAAGGCAAAGTGGCCGATACCGAGCGCGATAAGTTCAATGCCGTGAAAGGCGAGGCTCTGCTCATCAGGGCCTACCACCACTTCATCCTCACCTCCATCTTCTGCATGCCCTACAGCGGCCCCAACCAGACTGACCCGGGCATCACCTACATCACTTCGCCCGAAACGAAAGTGAGTCCGCAATACGACCGCGGCACGGTGGCACAAGACTATGAGATGATTGAGAAAGACTTGCTTGCCGGCATCGACCTGATTAACGACAACTTCTACGAGATTCCCAAGTATCACTTCAATAAGCGTGCAGCCTATGCCTTTGCGGCTCGCTTCTTCCTCTTCAAGCGCGATTATTCCAATGTGCTGAAGTATGCCGACCTCGTATTCGAGGGCAACGATCCCCTTGCCATGATGAACGACATCTGGGGCAAATCGTCGCAATTCTATGAAGTGGCCAACATTGGTAAATACTAC
>JAFVCX010000146.1 GCA_017478855.1 Muribaculaceae bacterium
ACCTCTTATATCTCATTATCAAGATGAACAAGACATTACTGATAGCCGCAAGCATTCTTTTGATTCTGCTATCGGCATGCGAGAAAGCCAATGACTACGACTATAAGGCCGAATATATGCCCGTGCAGTTGCAAGGGTCGCACAAGTGGAGCATCCTCGATTTGAATTCCGGCGAAGTGATTGCCAAAGACGCCTTCGAGCAAGTGCCCAGCGCAGTGGTCAAAGGCATGTTCTATGTGATGAATGAGGAAGGCACCTATGATTTTTATAACGTGGCCAACCCCACAAAGGCCGTCAACGCCGAACATTATGGCAGTGTGACAGCCTTTAGCGACAATGGTTTTGCGCTGGCAAGCCGACGTGGAGGCCCTATTGAGGTGATCGATACCAAATGCCACACCGTGCGCTCCCTGCCCAAGCAGGTGGCGCATTGCATGCCCTTTAGCGGCGGAATGGCCACTTATCAAAACGACCAAGGGTTGTGGGGATACATCAACGAGCAGGGCGACACCGTGATTGCGGCACAATATCAAATGGCCAACTCATTCCGCAATGCCGATTATGCTATTGTGATTGATGCCAACCAACCCAACGACACCCTCGTCAATTACAGTGTCATCGATAAGACGGGAAAGAATATGTTTTCCACCAGTTCGGCCGTATATCAGCTGATTCAACCATTTTTTGTGAATGACGTGCTGCCCGTCATCAAGGGCGACACGCTGGTGTGCCTGAACCGTGAGGGACACGAGGTGCCCAATCCCAACAAAAACTATGAAGCTGTGGAGAAAGCCAAATATAACGACTTTTCGCGCACAGCCGGAGGGTTGTATCTTGTGGTGAAAAATAATAAAATGGGACTGGTTGACAACAAGAACCAAGTGCTCATAGAACCCAAATATGACCGACTGGCCGACGTGAGCCCTGACCGTTATTTGGCACTCACCGACACGGTGTGCCAGCTGGTGGATCGCAAGGGTCAACCTGTGGGCAATGCCAAATTTGTGCATGTGAATGGCGACCTCCCCAACCAACCTGCCGTGCGTGGGTTTATCGACACCGACATCGTTGTGTCGTCGTTACTGATGCTTTTTGGCCCCGACTATTGCTGTGGCACACACCCGGGATCAACGCTCATGGACATGAACAGTCTGCTTGCCGACGACCCCAAGGCCTATGTGGGTTCTAACAGTCTGGGCATACAGCAAGGTCCTTTTATGATTGGTTATAAGCTTGGCAACAACGTGGCCAGCGAAACACCCAACGGCGGAGCCACCTACAACTACGACGCAAAGGTGGAGTGTGTGGGCATTTCGATAAATGTGGCGCACTGCGGACTCGATACAGAGCGGCAAATTGTCGAAAAAACGCAATCTGTTTTGGGCACACGCGGCTTTGTGCTGGAAGGCAACAACATCTTCAGCAGCGAGGCCGGAACCGCGCTCACCATGGGATACAACAAGGGAATCGTGAACCTCTATTATTTCATGAATCGCTCACTGGCGCACCAGCTGCCTCGCAATCTGCGCAAATAAAACAACTTTTTACATCAGTCGTTGCGCTATCAGGGCGGCCGAAAGCAGCAGTGTGAAGATGAGCATATTGCGTGCCGTGGCACCCAGCAGAGGATTAAGTGCGGCTCCATCGCGACTGATGAGCGCTCGCCATGTGAGTGTGTGCATCATAAGATAGAGCGCCGGCGCCAAAAGCAGCATGAATGCGCTCCATTTGCCAAAAACTGACAACATCCACAATGGAGTGAGCAACGCCACGGCCACATAACCATTGATGAGGTAGGCCACTGCCGCCGGACGGCGACCAAATATCACCACCGATGTGCGCTTGCCCGCCTCGCGGTCGTCGTCAACGTCACGATAATTGTTCACCAGCAGCACATTCACTCCCAGCAGCCCTATGGTCATCGAGGCAAGAATCACGATGGGGTGCATGTGCAACGCCTGCACATAATAGGTGAGTGTGACAGGCACAATCCCAAAAAACAAGAACACGGCCAGCTCGCCCAGCCCATGATAGCTCAGAGGGTAAGGCCCCGTGCTATAGGCCAGCGCCGCCAGCGCGATCACGATGCCCATCGGCAAAAGCCACCAGCCGCCAATGGGGATGAGCAGACAGCCCACCACACAAGCCGCCGCCAGTGTGGCAAACGTGACCCACAGCAACGTGACGGGACGGATGTCGCCCTCGGTCACTCCCCGCCGTGGCCCCACTCGACCCACCTTGTCGGCTCCTCGCTTGTAGTCATAGTACTCATTAGCAAAATTCGAGGTGATTTGCGCCAGCAAGGCAAACATCAGGCATAACAAAGCCGGCCACCAACTGAAGTGCCCTGTTGCCTTAGCCAAAGCAGTGGCCATGACTACCCCCGAAAGTGAAACGGGCAGCGTGCGCAATCGCATGCACTCTATCCAAATTTTTATTTTTTTCTTCATTTTCCCCTTAATTCATCGGCAAAGTTACGATTTTTCGTGCTAAAGGGGATTGTTTGCCTCTTTTTTTGTATATTTGCGCATATAAACTTCAAAAAACTGGATTATGGAACAGAACATGCAACAACCCCCTGTATTCAACAACTCGGCCATTCCCGCAGCACCACACGTTCTGCCTCAAATGAGTTTTGTGGAATCCATCAAGACCTGTTTTGCAAAATATAAAGATTTCAGCGGCCGAGCACGCCGTTCTGAGTTTTGGTGGTTCATTCTGTGCTATTGGCTCACAAGCACCATTGTGGGGCAAATTGCCAACATGGGTGGCCTGATGGTGTCGTTTATTGCACAAGGCGTTGTTTTTGTGATTTTCGCATTGCCCTGCTTGGCCGTGCAGGTTCGCCGTTTGCACGACACGAACCACAGTTCTCTGCTGGCTTGGCTGTTTTTCATCGTCTATACGGCCATGATGGTCGTTAGCTGCCAACTCATCAGCATCATCGGCGAGTTCATTGATGGAGCCGGGACCAACACTGCCCTGCCCGAGCGTGTGGTGACTGAAAACATGAGTCTGTTTGGCATCACAGGCATCTTGGGTTTGCTGTTTTGCGTGGTGGGCCTAATCCTTCTCATTTTCAGCGCGAAGGACAGCGACGCAGGCACCAACACCTATGGTCCTTCGCCCAAATATCAATAAAACACTGCCATGAGGTTGTGGAAATATTCGCTTTTGTTTGTTGTGCTAATCGCTTCATGCACACGCAGCAAGCAAGATTTGGAACATTCCACCAACTCTGTGTATTATTGGCGCACGACGTTGCGTCTTGACAGTGCCGAGCGGCAGTTCTTGCGCGACTACAAGGTGGGACGCATCTACATGCGTTACTTCGATGTGGTCATGCGAGATGGGACAGCTCGGCCCAATGCCACCTTGCGTTTTCTTGACACAGTGCCTTCGAGCGCGGAGGTCGTGCCGGTGGTGTTTGTCACCGAAAACTGCATGCGCACCGACAACGAGCCACAGACCCTTGCTGAGCGCATTGTGCAACGTGTCGTGCAAATGAATGAAACCAATAACCTGCCGGCACCCCGAGAGTTGCAAATCGACTGCGACTGGACGGTGCGGTCGCAAGAATGCTATTTTGCGTTTTTGCGGCAAGTACGCAAGTTGTTGCGAGAACGTGACATGCGCCTTTCAATCACCATCAGACTTCACCAGCTCGCCATGAATGTGCCACCGGCCGATTATGGCGTGCTCATGGTCTATAATACCGGTGATGCCACGCGCAAAACCGGTCGCAATCCCATTCTCGACAAGCGCGACGTGCAACCCCATCTGCGCCACTTGGCCAGCTATGACCTGCCCTTATGCGCGGCCTACCCCATTTTTGGCTGGCAGCTGCTTTATCGAGGTGATGAATTCAAGGCCATCTTGCATGAAGAGAATTTGGCCGACAGCTCGCTCTACCGCCCGGTGGACGACCATCGCTATTTGGTCGTGGCCAACCGCGACCTGCCGGAGCCAAGCGACGACAGGGCTCACTTCACTTGGGTGCTCGCAGGCGACAGCGTGATTGTGCAGCAGCCCACCGAGGAAATGATTCTCACAGTGAGGCAGGCTCTTCAAGCGCGGCGCGGCAACATCAATAACCAAGTGATTATTTATAGTCTTGACAAGAAACATTTGCGACTTTACAACAACAATTTCTATGAAAAAGTTTATTCTCGTTAGCGTCATGTGTGTCGTGGCCACGCTGCAAGCATTGGCATGCGGCCCGTGGGTGCGACCCAGCTATTATGTGTTCAGCGCTTTCCCGCGCGCGCAGATGGGTGACATGTTTTACGAGCGCACCAATCAGTTTTGGCGCGAATACACCGATGGAGCCGCCGAGGCTTGGAGCCAACAGAGCCTTGCCGCGGTCGATTTAGAGGAATTCGACCGGAGCGAAAACGCAATCATCAAAGCCGCAATTACCAAAAGAGACCGCGAGATGACCGATTACTTGCGGATATTGATTTCCTATCTGAATGAATGTGGCGTTGGCAGCGAGGACACTTGGGCCTATCCCACCAAGCAAGACCTGAAACAGCGCGACAGCAAGCTGCAATATATCTACAACCGCGCACGTTCTTACCGGGGCAAACGGTTGAGCGGGCAGTACTGTCTGTTGGCCATGCGAGCGTTGATGCTCATGGGCGACTCGCAGGGAATCATCAAGTATTGGAAAGGAATGGGCAGCAAGCAAGCCGAAAGCGTGTATAAAGACATGATGCGCGACATCTATGCCGGCGCACTGCTGCGCACAGGCAAAAAAAGAGAAGCCTGTGACATCTTTGCCGAATTGGGCGACATGCTTTCCATCAAATGGGTGATGCGCGACAGCCGCAATCTCGAGGGCATCAAGACCGAATACGAGGCCAATCCCACCTCACCCACGCTGGTGTATCTCGTGCAGGACTATGTGAACAATGCCCAGTCATCACTTGAGAGCATCTCGGGAGCTGATGACGACGAAGTGGACGAAGATATCAAGCGAGCCAACCAACGCCTGAAAGACTTCATTCCCTTTGCTCTGGAGGTAGTCAAACAAGGGAAAACCGATGTGCCAGCCTTGTGGCAAAGCGCAGCGGGCTACTTAACCCACTTGCTCGGCGACAGCCGGCAAGGTATAGCCATGCTCGACAAGGCCCTGACCATGCGTGGCACGCAACGCATGCTCGACAATGCTCGTGTGTGCCGGCTGGTGGCATCGACAGCCACCGCGTCGGCCAACAACAAGTATCTCAATTATCTTGCGCAAGAATTGACATGGCTGCAACAAGTTGAGCAGAAAGAGGCCACCGACTTCAAAGAGTATAATTTCAATGACAATCATTACCTTGAAGTGCTGCAAAATCTCATTTATGACAACTTGTCGCCCCGTTTTGCCACGCAAGGTCACACCAACCTCGCCACAGGATTAGCCGGATGGATGGCCGGCCATGAAACCTCGCTCTCGGCCACATGCGACGATTTTTATGTGAGCGATGATTACTACCACATGCTCGACCTTCTGTCGGCACAAGAAACCGTCGATTACCTGAACTACTTGGAGGGAGCGGCCGGCAATGAACTGGAAAAAATGATTTTCAGTTCGGCCATCGAAATCGACCGACAATATCGCAACGACCGCATAGGCACCAAGTGGATTCGAGAGGGACAGTTTGAAAAAGCCATACCTTATTTGGAAGAAGTTTCACTTCAATACATAGGCACTCAAGCCATCAGTGCCTATATGGAACGAAATTATCGGGTAGAGCGATGGTTCAAGCGTCAACGGGTGTTCACCGGCGAGCTCTGGGAGTGGGACGAATCGCCTAAACCCGTGAACGAGAATCAAAAACTGCAATTCTGCCACGACATCATCAAAACCACTCGCGACTATGAACACGCCAGTGGCAAAGAGAGAGGAGAACTCGCTTACCAGCTTGCCACTATGCTTTATCAGGCGAGCTACAAGGGAGAATGCTGGTATCTCTCCAGATATGGGCAGAGCATCAACGACACCATTTGCTATAAGAACGAAAAAGACTTTTTGGCCGAAGCTGTTCACTATCTGGACGAGGCCTTGCGCTATGCCGACAACGACTTCGACCTGACACAGAAAGCTCTCTATGCCAAAGCCTTTATTCCCTTTGGCCAGCCCTATGTCACTTATACTTACGATGAAGATTGGAATGCGATTCCTCACTACAATCGCAACAGTTACGAATACCAGACTTTATTGACTCTGAACAATTTCTATCAAGCTCACCGCAATCAAGTGGCCACTTATGTGAGCCGATGCGACGTGCTGCGACGATTCAGGGAAAATAATTTGTAATTCTGAATGAAACATGACAATGAAAAAACGTTTTTGGGGTTGCGTAGTTCTTGCGGTGGCTCTCACTGCCTGCGGCACGAACGACAACACTTATCAACCTAACGATGATGCCGTGGCCATGGGAGGAGAAGCGGCACGAGTGGTTTCGCTGAGCGACCATGCCGACACAATGGCCTTGCAACGCGCCATCATCGATGCGCGCGCACAACACGACGAATATGTGCTTACCGGCCAAGAAGGTAAGGCTCGCGATTTTGCCAAAGCGTTTACCGACTCGCTGCGGCGTTGCGACCCCGAAGTAGCTAACGAACTATTTGGAACCACAAAATGATGAAGACACTTTTACGGCTCACTCTCATGCTTGGTGTGGTGTGGTGCTTAAATAGTTGCACCGAAGCCGGCCACAAAGGCAGCCAAGCAGCAAAAGAACTGACTGAGGTATGGGGAAATCAGGAGGCCATGCAGCAATTTGCCACGCACTATGAACACATGCGCGACAGCCTGTGGCTGCCCGGCAGTGCAAATGCCATGAATCGCGCTTTCATTGAGAACTTGAGCACCCACGACTCTATGCACATGGCTGCTCTGCTCATTGCCCTTGAAGCTCCTGAGTTTGCCAACGAGCAAGCATCGAAACTGGTGACCGAGCTGCACGCAGGCACCCTTGAAGCCAGTGCAGCCACAGCAAGGCTCGCGCTCATTGATGGCCTTGCCCTGCTGCTCGGTCGTGGCGATCATGCCACACTTCTCAAAGAAACTATTGACCAAAAGGTAGAGGAGATGCCTCTTGACGACCAAGCTCTCGTGTATAGCCGGGCGGCTACACCGGCCTTGATTGGTATGAGCCTGAAGCAAGAACGTGGCGAACCCGGTGCCGACACCGCCTTCATCGCACGTCAAGTGCAAGCGCTGAAGCGAGTTTACACTGCAGAACAATGGCAAGAATTTATTGATAACTATAAATAATCGCATCGCTTATGAAATCTTTCAATGACTATTTGGAAATAGTTAACCAACATATCGCCGCCATCCGGTATCCGGATCAGCCCTCGCAGCTCTATGAGCCTATCGCTTACACAATGTCGCTGGGCGGAAAACGCATTCGCCCTGTGCTTACGCTCATGGCCTGCGATGCCTTGGGCGCTCCACTTGAAGCGGCCATAGCGCCCGCACTGGGCATCGAGCTATTTCACAACTTCACCTTGCTTCACGACGACGTGATGGATCATGCTGACCTGCGACGCGGCCAGCCCACCGTGCACCGCCGCTGGAATGAGAGCGTGGCCATACTGAGCGGCGATGCCATGCTCACCCTTGCCACCCGGCATATCGCTCAAGCTCCTGCCGCATGCGTGCAGCAAGCCATGACGCTCTTTAACCAAACCGCCATGGAGATTTATGAGGGGCAGCAATGGGATATGGACTTTGAGGTGCGCAACGATGTGCAGGTGACCGAATACATGGAGATGATTAGGCTCAAAACATCGGTGCTGCTGGGTTGCGCATGCCGCATGGGTGCCATCGTGGCGCAAGCCGAAGACAAGCAAAGCCAAGCCCTGTATGATATGGGCGTGAACATGGGATTGGCTTTCCAGCTGCAAGACGACATGCTCGACGTGTGGGGTGACACCGCCACCTTTGGCAAGGAAACCGGCGGTGACATCATGAACAACAAAAAAACCTTCCTGCTCATCAATGCTTTGAACACTGCCACCGGCGACGACGCATTGGAATTGCGGCACTGGCTCAACGACCCCTATGCCCCCCGACATGAGAAAGTGGCAGGTGTAACCGCTTTATATGAGCGACTGGGACTGCGTGCCCTGAGCGACGAAGCCATCGCCCGACATAACCAGCGCGCGCTCGATGCTCTGCACGAAGCGCACCTGCGCCCCGAAGCCACTGAGGCTTTCGCCACACTCATCACATCTCTCACAGGTCGAAAAGCATGATTGACAGTCACAGCCATATTTACGCGCCAGAATTTGACGATGACCGCGATGAGATGATGGCGCGCGCACGCGCGGCCGGCGTGAGCCACATCGTTCTTCCCAACGAGAATCTTGCAACGGTGGAACGCCTTAAAGCCGTCCGTGACCGTTATCCCGATTATGTGTCGATGGCGCTTGGTCTGCATCCCGAAGAGGTGCGGGAGAATTGGCAAGAGATTTTGGACGAAATGAAACTCCAGTTAAATCAAGACCACTGGGTGGCCATTGGCGAAATTGGCGTGGATTTGTATTGGGACAAGACCTATCGCGAGCAGCAGCTCGAAGCACTCGACACGCAACTGCGCTGGTGCGTGGAGCGCGAGTTGCCTTTTATCATTCACTGCCGGGAGGCCTTGGACGAAATTCTTTGGGTGATGGACAACTTTGGCACCCCCTTGCCACAAGGCGTGTTTCATTGCTTTACCGGCACTGTGACCGATGTGGAGCAAGTGCGGAGGCGGGGTGATTTTTATTTCGGAGTGAATGGTGTGGTCACGTTCAAAAAAAGCACGGTACACGAGTTGCTTCCCATTATAGGGCTTGACCGTATTTTGCTTGAAACTGACGCGCCCTATCTGGCCCCTGTGCCCCATCGCGGCCAACGCAACGAGAGCGCATGGGTTGCCCATGTGGCACAATGCGTGGCACAATGGCTACAGACCGATTTGGATGTCGTGGCCCAAGTTACTACGGCCAGCGCCACAAAGCTGTTTCATCTTAGCCAGCAGCAAACGAAATGATTGGCATCGCCAACATAGGGAGCTAAATGGTAGTTTCACAACGGTTTAACCTTATTTAAGAACAAAAGTGTTGCCACTGACGCTTTTTGGCGTAATTTTGTGGCATATTGCAATAGAATCAATAACAATTCATATAACATCATGAAGATTTCATCACGCTTTCTCACTCTTGTGACCCTTTTATTGCTCGGCTCAATGGCCGCCCAAGCTGTGAAGTTCACCCAGCCCAAGCGCGAGTTCCGCTCGTCGTGGGTGGCTACCGTGTGGTGCCTCGACTGGCCGCAAGAAGGCTCGCGTGGCACCGATGCCACCTCAACAGCTAAAATGAAACAACAGCTCATCACGTTGCTCGATTCGTTGCAGCGCAACAACTTTAACGCCGTCAACTTTCAAGTGCGCTCGATGTGCGATGCCATGTATAAATCGAGCATTGAGCCGTGGTCGAGCTACGTGTCGGGCACTCGCGGAGTCGCTCCGGGATTTGACCCACTGGCCATGTGTGTGGAGGAGTGCCACAAACGAGGCATGGAGTGCCACGCGTGGGTGAACCCTTATCGTTTTAGCACCGGTTCGGATTGGAACACCGCTGCCGACCTAGAGTTGAAAAACAACGGATGGCTGCTGACCCATGGAAGCACCATTATCCTTGATCCGGGCCAGCAACGCACCATCGACCGCATTGTGGCCGTGTGCCGAGAAATTATCTCTAATTATGACGTGGATGGAATCCTTTATGACGACTATTTTTATCCTAACGGCATTCCCAGCGACGCGTCGGCAGGCGACTACACCGAGTGGCAGCAAAGCGGCACCTCGCTCAGCATAGGCGACTGGCGGCGCGACAACGTGAACCGCATGGTCAAGGCCGTCTATAACATGATTCAGCAAACCCGCCCCGAAGTGCGTTTTGGCATCTCGCCTGCCGGCGTGACCTGCACCAGCCAAGCCGTGGCCGACAAGCATGGCGTGGAGCGCAGCAGCGGCAGCGACTGGCAATATAATGGCATCTTCAGCGACCCGCTGGCATGGTATGAAGACCAAAGCATCGACTACATGTCGCCCCAAATCTATTGGAGCATCGGATATAGCGCCGCCGACTATGGCAAGCTGGCTCCGTGGTGGAACAAAGTGGCCAAGAAATTCGGCCGCCACATGTTTGTTTCGCACTCCATTTCCAGCCTCACTCGCAATAGCTATGGCAGCGAGAATCCCGAGCCGTCGATGACCAGCAGCAACGCTTATGATGAATTTGCCAATCAGGTGGAGTTGATGCGCACAACCAACGAAGATGCCGCTCCCGGTTCTATCTACTACAGCACCAAGTACATTTATAATCTGAACGCAGAAGAATCGTTCGGACATTACCTGAAGCGCGTCACTTATCAGCGTCCGGCCCTGCCTCCCGCCATGCCGTGGAAAACCGGCAACAACCCCGGCCCGGTGACCGAGTTGGCTCTGAATGGCGACCAGCTTTCATGGACTGGCCACGACAATGTGCGCTACACGGTGTATGCCTTCCCGGTGACACTGGCACACGACGAGTTTGCCCGCAACGGCGAATACCTTTTAGGTATCAGCTATGCCAACAATTATACGATTCCGGCCGACAAATTAGAAGGCTACCAGTATGCAGTGTGTGTGCTCGACCGCGTGGGCAATGAGTATGACCCCGTTATCTTGGGCGATGCACTTGACCCGATGCCCGCACCCACCTTATTGTATCCCGAAAACGGAGCGTCGCTCTACAATCCATTTGATTTCGTGTGGGCTTCAGTGCCCGATGCCACGGGCTATGTGGTGGAAGTGGCCATTGATGCCTCATTTGACCAAATCATTGAGCGCGTTGAAGTGCCCGCCTCCACGACGGCAGTGCCGCAATACACCTTGTCATCGGCACAATTCACCAAGTTCACCAACGATGAGCAGCACTACTGGCGTGTGCTGGCCAAAGGCGATGGTCACGCCAACGGAGTGAGCGAGCGCAGAGCCATCACGCCACAGCTGCTGGTGATTCTCTCGCCTTATGACGGGCAGCAGGGCATTGAACAGCCCTTCTACATCACTTGGAATGTGCCCGCTCCCGGAACATCAGCCAAGCTTGTCATCGCCACCGATGATGCCATGACCCATGTAGTCTATACGACGGATGCCCTCGGCGGCGTTCACGACATTGCAGCCGGCACACTGAATCCCGGCAGCAAATACTACGTCACAGCCACCCTCACCTACCTCGGGCTGGAGCAGACCTCGCCCGTGAGCATGTTCCAAACGCAATTCGACATTCCCAAATTTGTCACACCGGCTGCCGATGGCTTGCTTTACAGCGACGACTTCATCACGGTGGAACGTCAGAGCGAAGCGTCGTCGTATGTAGTGGAAGTGTCGAGCAGTGCCACCACTTGGGGGCGCACACGTTTTGTGGAAACTTTGCGCGACGGTTCGGTGCAAGTGAGCGTTCCGGCCAGCGAGGTGAAGGTTTCCAACAAGTTGCTGGTGGATGGCACCACCTATTATGCCCGTGCCAAACTCACCTACCTTGATGAAGAGAACGTGAGCCGCAACAGCGAATATTGCCCCACCGTGGCCTTTGTGTACAAAGCGCAGCCTCGCCCCACCGCCAAAGTGGGCGACGTGAACGGCGACGGCGAAGTGGATGTGAATGATGTGAACACCCTAATCAACATCGTGCTCGGCAGGGACAACGCCAGCAATTATGCCGGACGCGCCAACGTGGATGGCGTGGGCGATGTGGACGTGAGCGATGTGAACGCTTTGATTAATATTGTTTTGGGCAAATAATCCGGCAAGCAGCAAGAGAAGACGAACATGAAGATAGGTGACAATGTGCGCTTCCTGAACGATGTGGGTGGCGGACGCATTAGCCGGATTGACGGCAAAATGGTGTATGTGGAAGATCACGACGGTTTTGAACGCCCGGTGCTGGCCGGAGAACTCGTGGTGGTGGCCTCAGAAAAAAAACATGAACGACCCTTAGACATCAAGTCCAAGTTGGTTGAGCCTGAACGCACCGCACCACAAGCGGCACCCAAGCCCGAACCTGTGTTTGAAACCCCCGACGGCGATGTGCTCAACGTGATGCTCGCTTATGAGCCACGAGAGGTGAAGCACCTCAACACCACCACGTTTTTTCCCGTGCTGGTTAATGACAGCAATTACTATCTGTATTACACCTACATGACTCGTGGCGACGACTCCGAATGGGTCACACGCAGCCACGGCCTACTCGAACCAAACTTTCAGCTCACCCTTGATGAGTTTGGCCATGAAGACCTCAACCTCATGACCCATGTGGCTGTGCAGATCGCGGCCTTCAAGCAAGGGCGACATTTCAAACTCAAGAACCCTTTGCTGGTGGAGCAACGACTCAACGTCACCAAGTTCTATAAGCTACATTGCTTTCACACCAATGATTACTTTGACACGCCCGTTCTCGCTCTCGACATCGTGAGGAATGACCGCCCAACGCGTGAGTTGGTGATCGACAGCAGTGAGATTGAGGTAGCCATGAAGCAGCGCAAGCAAGAACGCAAGCCACAGCGTGCCGAAAGCAAGGCGCAGCAGCAACGTCGCGATGAAATCATCGTTCAAGACCTGCACATCGCCGAATTGCTCGATGACCTGCGTGGCCTGACAAACAACGATATCCTTAATTATCAGCTCGATAAGTTCAATGAAGTGATGCGTGTTCATCGCAACCATTTGGGGCAACGCATTGTGTTCATCCATGGCAAGGGAGAGGGTGTGCTGCGGCGTGCTTTGCTCGAAGAGCTGAAGCACCACTATCCGGCCTGTGAGGTGCAGGATGCCAGTTTCAAAGAATATGGTTTCGGGGCCACTCAAGTAACCATTCACGCCACTAAATGAGCGGATAGTAAACGCTCTCATACATTTGTCCCGAAAAATGGTCATTATCGGTTAAAAAACGTATATTGGGTGAACATGTGGGAATAAATTCGTAATTTTGCATTTCATTTATTGAAGATGTGATTATTATGAATTTAATCTGCAAGATAAAAGTGTGTGCTTTGTGGATTGCGGCGTGCTCTTTGAGCCTCACAAGCTGTTTCAAAGACGAGCCGCTGAATACTGAGTGCGACATCACGCAGGTGACACTTCACGTGAATGAGCCCGCGCAATTCTTTTTCCAACTGACCGACTCGGTGAAGAATGTGCTGTATACCGATAGCACCATCGTCATCAGCGTGCGCAGCCATGCTGATGTGAGCCATCTTGCTCCACAATTTGTCATCACCGAGGGAGCCACCATCACGCCCGCCGCCGGAGAGCCTCAAGATTTCACACACGGGCCAGTGACCTACACCGTCACCTCGCAAGATGGCCAGTGGCATCGCACCTATCGCATGAGCGTGGTACCCACCACCATCATCGTGAACGACACGCTGAAGATAGATTTCGAGCACTTTGATTTAGAGCCATCTTACAATTCCTATTATGTGTGGTTTCAGCAACTGGCCGATGGCTCGTTGAGTGCCGACTGGTGGACCAGCGGCAATGCCGGCTTCAAATTTTCGATGGGTTCGGCCAAGCCCGATGAATATCCCACCTGCGTCCTTGCCAACGGATATGACGGCTATGGATTGCAACTCATCACGCGCGACACAGGCCCCTTTGGAAGAATGGCCTCCAAACCCATTGCGGCCGGCAATTTCTTCATAGGCGAGTTTGACGCGGTCAATGCTGTTAGTCACCCCATGGAATCCACTCGTTTCGGGCGACCGTTTGCCCAAAAACCCATCCGTTTCACCGGCTATTATCAATATAAGCCCGGCAGCACGGTCATTAACAAAAAAGGACAAGTTCAAGAGGGTGTGGTGGATCAAGGCTCAATCTATGCTGTGCTTTATCGCAACCATGATGCGGCAGGGAATGCCCTTGTGCTTTATGGCGACAATGTGCTCACCAGCGAAAATATCGTGGCTATCGCACAGGTTTCGCAAGTGAACCTCACCACCACATGGACACCATGGGACATCCAATTTACCTATCTCCAACAGCTCGATCAGCAGCTACTGGAGAATTACGGCTACAGCCTCACCATTGTGTTCTCGTCGAGCAAAGAGGGAGCCGTGTTTGAAGGAGCCGTGGGCAGCACGCTGCTCATCGACGAGGTGCGCCTTATCACAGAATCAACCGAATAAACGCAACTTGCTATATGATGAAATATTTTATTCTTGCCATATTTTGCCTCGTGCTTGGCACCGCCGGCCTGCAAGCAGCCACCGCGGCCGACACGACAGGCATCTTTGGCACCTCGTGGCACCTCGAGGGCAGAATGGGATATGATGTGGGCGGCACAGCACCCGTGGGCATGCCGGCCTCCATCAGAAAACTCAACAAATTTCCCTTGAAACCCAACTTGATGCTGAGCGGTAACGCCATCAGGCACTTTGATGAACGCTGGGGCATGATGGTGGGCATCCGTTTTGAGAACAAAAGCATGGAAACTGACGCCACTGTCAAAAACTACCACATGGAAATCTCTAAAGGGGGAGAAACGCTGGCCGGACAGTTTACGGGAAATGTGGTGACCAGCGTCACGCAATGGATGTTCAGTTTGCCCCTGCAAGCCACCTGCGACCTCAGCAACCGGTTGCGCTTGCGCATGGGCCCCTATCTCTCGGTGCTCACAGCGAGAGATTTCAGCGGTTATGCCTATGACGGCTATTTGCGCGTGGATGACCCCACCGGAGCCAAGGTGAATCTGGGCAGCGAATCAGATGAGCGCGGTGATTATGATTTCTCGGCCCACATGCGCCATGTGCAATGGGGAATCGGAGCCGGGGCCGACTTGCAAGTCACCCAACGCTTCGGTTTCTTTGCCGATTTGAACTGGGGATTGAGCGGCATCCATAAAAGCGACTTCCACACCGTGGAGCAAACGCTCTATCCTATCTACGGAACGTTAGGTATCACCTATCAAATGAAATAAAAAAACGAACATTAAGAAAACACGTTAGAGATATGAAAAAATTATTTATCCTGGTGATTGCTACCGTGTGCACACTGGCGAGCATGGCCACCGATTACAGCGGGCGGCTCACCGTCACCGTCAATGGAGAAACCTCTTCGCAAGACGGCGTGAACATCTCGGTCACACCCGACGGCAATACCTACACTTTGACCTTGAACAACTTCATCCTCAACGACGGCGAAACGATGATTCCCGTGGGAAACATCGTTCTCTCTGGCGTGAACGGAACAACCAGCGGCGAGGTCACAGCACTGGCCGTGAATCGCGACATCAACATCACTGCCGGCGATGCCGCCGGGGTTGAATCGTGGATGGGCCCTCTGCTGGGCATCGTTCCCATCAATATGGTGGCTCGCTTCACCGGCGACTACTTGGTAACCAGCATTGACATCGACATGCAGGCCAGCATAGGCCAAACCATTCATGTGCTGTTCTCTAATGACACACAGGGCACTCATGCCGCCAAGTTCCAGCTGCCCAACGGCGATTTTGAAGGCTGGAAAGCCTCATCGGGCGAACCCGACCGCTGGCATGGATTCAAAAGCGCCAAAGGCTCTTGGGCAAGCATGGCCAAAGGCACACTGGCCAGCAGCGCCGAGGTGCGCCCGGGCAGTGCCGGCAGCAAGAGTGCTGTGGTCACTTCTGGGTCAATTCTTGGCGTTATCAATAACGGCACCATGACCAACGGCCAGCTGCAGGCCGGCAGCACGGCAGCAGCCAATACGGCCAACCATAGTGAGATGAACAAAAGCGCAACTGCTACCGACAAAAACGGCGACCCGTTCTATATGCCCATTTACGCTAAACCTGATGCCATTAAACTATGGCTCAAGTTCAGCCAAGGCACTGCCTCCTCGGCCTATCCTTATGCTACCGTGAGCACCATCATTTTTGATGGCAGTTATTATCAGGATCCCGAAGACAAGACCTATACCAATGTGGCTGCCAAAGCCGGCGACCAGAAAATCACCACCGGCGGCTGGCGCGAGTTGGATCTGCCTTTTGACTATGACAGCTACGCAGCCAATCAAGCCAGCGCCGAAGCCATCCTTATCACAGTGTCGACCAATGCCACTCCGGGCAAGGGCAGCAATGGCGACAAAGTGTGGGTGGACGACATGACGCTGGTGTATCGGGCCGACATTACCGGTATCGCACTTAAAAATTCCGCACTCGAAGGCTTCACCTTTGATGCCGATCAGCATCACTATGACCTCACCTATGAGGGAGATTTTGCTCTCACGGCCGATGACTTCGACGTGACCGTGGACGGGCGGAGCGCCATCGTTGTGAAGAATGTGGAGGACTTGGGCAATGGCAATTACCGCGTGGCCATCGCCGCCGTCACCCCCGACCTGCTCACAGGCAATCTTTACACCTACAACTTCAACAAAAAACGCATTACCGGTGACGTGACCGGTGACGGACTGGTGAATGTGGCCGATGTCAACGCTCTGGTGAGCATCATTCTCGGTTTAAGCGAGAAAAACGAGCTGGCCGATGTGAATGGCGACGGAGTGGTGAATGTGGCCGACATCAATGCTCTGGTGAGCATCATTCTTGGAAAGTAATTTCTAAAAACACTTAATAAAACTTCTATAATCTTATGAAAAAAATCTATTCCTTACTTTTGCTGCTTGTTGCAGCTCTTGCAGCCCATGCTGTGGAATATAAAGGCCAGCTGATCGTATACGTGAATGAGAACGAGAGCATGCAGGATGCCGTGATTACGATTGAGGAAAACGACGGCAGCTACGACTTGGTTTTGAAAAACTTCAAACTGAAGAGCGATGGACAAGTCATGCCCGTGGGCAACATTGTTGTGACGGGAGTGAAAGGAACAACTGAATATGGCTTCACAACTATCGAACTCGAAAGGAAAGTGGTCATCACCAACGGCGACGATCCCACGGTGGAGCAATGGCTGGGTCCCTTGCTGGGCGAGGTGCCTCTGGAATTGCTTGCCAAATTTGACGACCATGCGCTGGTGGTGGGCATCAGCATCGACATGCAAGAAACACTTGAGCAAGACATCGAGGTGAACTTCATTGGCTCGAACGGCGACGGCTCCGGCAGCGGAAATCCTGCCGACGTGAACCGTGACGGCAATGTGGACGTGGTGGACGTGAATGACGTCATCAACGCCGTGCTCGGCAAATAAACGTGCTTGAGGAAGCGTTGCACTAAGCGCCAGACAAACAAAGAGTGGGGTTGCGCGTAAAGCACAACCCCACTCTTTGTTTGTCTATCCAACTCCGTTTTATCGCTGCACGGGAATCTTATCAATGCGACGCTGATGTCGGCCTCCCGCAAAGGAGGTGGTGAGAAACACACGCACCATTGCGATGGCCTCGTCGTTGCTGATGAAACGACCCGGCAACGCCAGCACATTGGCATCGTTGTGCTCACGGGCAAGGCGAGCCAGCTCCGGTTGCCAGCACAGTGCCGAGCGTATGCCTTGATGCTTATTGAGGGTGATGTTGATGCCCTCGCCGCTGCCACAGATGCCGATGCCCGGGTAGCACTCGCCTTGTTCTACGGCCAACGCACACGGATGAGCAAAGTCAGGATAATCACAGCTTTCCTCATCATAGGTGCCAAAGTCATGGTAAGCGATGCCCTCACTGTCGAGCCAAGCCATAATAGCCTGCTTGGTGGCCCAGCCGGCATGGTCGCAACACAGTGCCACTGGCACACCCTCTTTCAGAATCAGATTTTCCATTACTTTATTTTGTTTTTCAAAAAACATCCGTTTTATTTGCGCAGAGCAGCCAGCGCCTGTGTGAGCGAGGCGATTTTGCTCTCGGCGTCGGCTTTCTTTTTGCGCTCCATGGCCACCACAGCCTCGGGCGCATTTGCCACAAAGCGTTCATTACCCAGCTTCTTCTCCACACCGGCAAGGAAGCCTTGCGCATATTTCAACTCGGCCTCGAGTTTGGCAATTTCTTCGGCCACGTCGATGTTGCTACCCAGCGGAACGGCCAGCTCAAGCGTTCCCACTAAGAATGAGGCGGCAGTGGGGTCTTTCTCGGCCACCTCGGCAATGGCATCAAGGTTGCCCACTTTGGTGATGATGCTGGTGAACGGATTGTTCAACTTGCTCATCACTTGCAGCTGCATGACCTCTTTATTGGCAATATTCTTTGCTTTGCGAATGCTGCGCACACCACTGATGATTTCTTTGGCCTGCGCCATGTGCTGCAACATAGCGTCATCGACCATACCTGCCACCGGAATCCGGGCGCGCATGATGCTCTCGCCCTCGACCCGTTCAGCCAAATGCTGCCACAGCTCTTCGCTGATGAACGGCATGAATGGGTGAATCAGCCGCAGCAGCGTGTCGAAAAATTCCAATGTGGCTTCGAGTGTCACACGGTCGATGGGCTGCTGGTAAGCGGGTTTCACAATTTCAAGATACCATGCCGAAAATTCTTCCCAGAATAGCCGATAAACGGCCATGAGCGCATCATTAAGGCGGAATTTGGCAAAGTGGTCTTGCACCTCGGCCAGCGTGGCGTTGAGCACATTGCGGAACCAATCCACGGCCAAACGACTATGCTCAGGTTGCTCCACATCGGCCACTTGCCAACCCTTCACCAGACGGAAAGCGTTCCAAATCTTGTTATTGAAATTGCGTCCTTGCTCGCACAAAGTCTCATCAAAGAGGATGTCGTTGCCGGCAGGGGCACTGAGCATCATGCCCATGCGCACGCCGTCGGCACCATATTTGTCGATGAGCATGAGCGGATCGGGGCTGTTACCCAACGATTTGGACATTTTGCGACCCAGCTTATCGCGCACAATGCCGGTGAAATACACGTTGCAGAAAGGCATCTTTCCTGTCCACTCATAACCGGCCATAATCATGCGTGCCACCCAGAAGAAAATGATATCGGGGGCAGTCACGAGGTCGCTGGTGGGATAATAGTATTTAATTTCGTCGTTATCGGGGTTATTGATGCCATCAAAAAGCGAGATAGGCCAAAGCCACGAGCTGAACCATGTGTCGAGAGCATCTTCATCGTGACGCAGCTCGGCGGCCGTGATATTTTCATAACCGGCGATTTGGCGAGCTTTTTGCACGGCCTCTTCTTCGGTGAGAGCCACCCCGAATTTTTCGCTGCCGTCATCGGTGGGCAAGAAGTAGGCCGGGATGCGGTGTCCCCACCACAGCTGGCGCGAGATGCACCAGTCCTGAATGCCCTCCATCCACACCTTGTAGA
>JAFVCX010000147.1 GCA_017478855.1 Muribaculaceae bacterium
AACGACCGGCTCGGATACACTATCGTGAAACCGATGAAATCGCCACCGTCGTAATAGGCCGTGAAGTCAAGCGACATTTCGCCGATGAGCCTCAGCAGGTCTTCCCAGGGGATCCGTTCGTCTTGAGGGAACGCTGTTTCATACAGCTGCTTTATTGCCGGGTCGGCATTGGCTGCCGTTATCTGCTTGATGGTCATGTACGTTTCTTATACTTAGCTTTGACAATTTCGTAGGAATTACGGGTGAGATCACGCAACAAGTCACCGGGTGCCGCCACAGCGTCGATGCCAATCCAGTGCTTTCGTGACAGGTTGAAGGGATTGCCTATGCAGTCGTGCTGCGCCCGCAATTCATCGATGCGGTCGGGCTGGCATTTGAGCGTCACCACACCGAAGTTGTCACAGTCAAAAAACGAGAACATGTGACCATGCACATAGAACACCAGCACACCGCCAGCATAGCGAAATGCGGTGAAAGGCATTTTCTCTTCCACATCACTGCCCAGCGACAGACAGTAGTCGCGATATTCCTCTATGTTCATGGTCCAGTCCCCTCCTAGTCTGCTATTTTCTCGGCCATGCGGCGACCGGCATCGTAGGCCCGTTGCAAGTCTCGTTCCCAGTGCTCGTCACGGTACTGGCGCTTCATGGGCTCAGGAAACGAGGCCAGTTCATAGCGGTCGTAGTTCTTCACCTGATAGGTGTTGTGGGCATCCACGTGCTCCACGTCGCCCATGGCGCGCTCCAGGCAGTTTTCAATGATGCCCATGCACTGGTAGATCATCTTGGCCTGCTCGGCATTGGCATTCATCGTGTAGGTCAGCACCACGGGCATCTTCTTGGGTGCTGTGAGGCTATAGTCGTTATACGACAGCCAGGGGAAGATGAGTCGCTCCAGCAGTGCGCGCATCTGAGCCGTGACCTCGCTGAAATAGATGGGCGAGCCCAGCACCAGCCCATCGGCTTGCGCCACCTCGTCCAGTATGGGAGTGAGCGCATCACGGAACTTGCCCACGTTGGACACTTTATCCTTCACTTTGCAGGCCATGCACGACATGCAACCACGATACTGGAGGTCGTAGAGCCTCACCGTGCGCACTTCAACGTCCTTGCCCACCGAGAGGGCTCCCTCGGCAAACTTCTGTAACATCGAGGCCGTGTTGAACGTCTTGCGGGGACCTCCGTCGATAATGATTATCTTTTTCATAAAATCACGTTTTTTCTATTGTTTAAGCCGACACGATTTCCTGCAACTCGCCCGTCACGGAGTCGATGATGAAACCGCGCACCACCACATCGGCTGGCACGAGCGGGTGTGTCTTGATGGTTGCCATTGTGCGGCGCACAGATTCGGGCGTGTCTTTGAAGCCATCCAGCCACCGGTTCAGGTCGATGCCGCACTGGCGAATGGTGTTGAGTGTCTCGTCGGTCACGCCACGAGCCACCATTTCGTGATGAAAATGGTCGTAACTCATGTGGCAAGCTCCGCACTGTGAGTGAGCCACCACCATGATTTCTTCCACGCCCAGTTCATAGATGGCCACGATGAGACTGCGCATCGCCGAGTCGAAAGGCGAAATCACCAGTCCACCGGCGTTTTTGATAATCTTGGCATCACCATTCTTGAGTCCCAGCGCTGCGGGCAGTAATTGGGTCAGCCGTGTGTCCATGCACGAGAGCACCGCCAGTCGTTTGTCGGGATATTTATCGGTGCGATACTGCTCGTAGGCTTTCTCGGCCACGAAAGTCTTGTTGTAGGCTAAAATTTGGTCTATCATTTTCTTGAATGGTTCTTAATAGGTCGATGCACACGATTCCACCAGCAGCCAGCGGCCATCGCGCTTGATGAGCGTTGACTGCAGCTGTAGGCACCAGGTGTGTCGGCCACCGCCATAGACAGCGGCATTCACACGGCTGCGCCCGGTCAGCGTGGCACTATCCCCATCCACATCGATGTGGAGTGCATCATCTTCGACAGAATAGTAGTTGAGCGTGCCATTCTTGATTTCCTTCAAGTACTGCAGCTTGGGCTGGCGCACACCCGTCATGTGCACCAGCACCGCCTCAACGGCCATGACAGAATTAAGCACCGGAATGTCCTTGTCTATCATGGCCTTATACATCTGCTTGTATAATTGTTCTATCAGTTGTCGGTCGTTCATCTCCTCATGCACAGCTTGTCCACATGCCATCATCGAGACGAACAGACTACAGGTTATTAACGAGAGCCACAATCTTCGACTTGGTCTCATCGGTCTTCTGTTCATCATTCATGGCGGTGACCACGCCGGCATCAGCTACATTCCAGTAGTTGCAGATGTCTTTATACTCGGCCATTGCTCCCGTATAGACCCCTGGCGAGTAAGACGACATGAGCAGCGCCATCTTCTTCACTTGTGCAGGCTTGTTCACGCAATACATGCGCTGGATGGGAGCCTGAATCTGGGCGCAGAGGGTGAAATAATAAACGGGAGCCGCCAGCACCAGCACCTCGGTTTCGGCCATGAGCGGATAGAGTTCCTGCATGTCGTCCTTCTGGATGCAAGCGCCTTCGCCCTTGGTGTGGCAGTACTCACAAGCCAGACATCCGGCGATTTTCTTGTGCGACACATTCACCAGTGTCACTTGGTGACCTGCTGCCTCGGCAGCGTTTTTAAATTCCTGAGCCATCCAGGCAGTATTGCCCTTTGCTCGTGGCGATGCTTGTAAAATTAAGATTTTCATGACGTTAGTGTTATTAGTTGATAAATAAAATGACTAGTCATCAAGTGCCTCGATATAAAAACTGAACGGGCGGAAACCATCGTTGCAACTAATCATGGCACTCGCAGGGTTCTGCATCCAGCCGTCGTAGAAGTTTCCCTCGCCGCGGGCAAGAGCCTCGACAAACTCCCGCATCGAGTTCCATGCCGACGGGCACATGCCTTCGGGGCAGCGGCCATCGACCGAAATCCATTGCTGCCCTTCGGTCACTTCGCAAGCGTGCTCAATGGGGTTTTCATATTTTGCCATCAAGTCGGGATAGACAGTTTGGCGAACGGCTGTGATTTGAACCTTCTTCATGACGCTATCAAAACTGAATACTTTCTGCAAAGATACAAATAAGCGAGCGAAAATGCAAATAATGTTTGCAATTTTCCGAGCGTTGAGAACGCTGGCGAGGTGTGCTTCTCCACAATCTCTGTGGCTTCCACAAGCGAGGTCCAGTAAGTCACGATACATGACGCACATGGCAATGCTGAGCAAGCATCAACCTGCGTTAGCGACTCGGACGAGTTCACAGCAAGAGTCGCCGCAATAGCGGCGGTGTGCGGTCTGTGAACCTCGGCCAGCACGCAAAAATAGCGAGTGTTGCTCGCTTGTGTAGAGTGTGGTGTGTATAGTGTATAGAATGTTGCTCAATATTTGTCGAAAGGTGCTGCGGTGCAAGTCGCAGTGCCTTTTTTGAGCGTTTTGACAAAAAGTTATTGCATTTGTTGCATTTGTTGTTGGACTCTGCGGTTGCATTTGTTGTTAAAAGTTATTCACATTCGGGGGCTATGTAAGGAAATTTGAGTATCTTTGTAGTTTGTAACATCATCATATATTCATTTTTGATATAATAAATGGCTGAAACAAAGCTATATACTATAGATGAACTTGTTGAGATGGGCATGGCAAGAGAAGATGCTATAGCCTACCAACGTTCATTATTTGACTCCGAGGCGTTTTACGATTCTGATTTATCGCAAAATGCTGATAATTTGACTGAGGTTCAAAAGTTAATTAAGAGCAAGGCTTATAGCATTGCGGATAAAGTTATTACTCCTACTGCTATCTCTGATGGACCGAATTGGAGAGAATTAGAGTTTTCACACCCTGAAAGATGCGTTAGACTTGGAACGGTTTTTAGTGGCATTGGTGCTATTGAACACGCATTTCAAAGGCTGGGCTTAAATCATAGAATTGTTTTTGCTGGTGACATAGATGAAAAATGCAAAAAAAGTTATTTTGCAAACTATGATATTAGTGAAGATAATTGGTTTTCAGATATTAAGGATTTTGATGCGTCTAAATATTTGGGACAAGTTGACTTTATTGTAGGTGGTGCTCCTTGTCAAGCATTTTCAATGGTTGGTCGTCGTTTAGGCTTTGAAGATGCTCGTGGGACTCTATTTTATGAGTTTGCAAGAATAGTTAAAGAAACTCAGCCAAAATTATTCCTTTTTGAAAACGTCCGTGGGCTTATTAACCACGATAAAGGAAGAACGTGGAGAATAATGCACGATATTTTTGAGGAGTTGGGCTATGATGTAAAATTTCGTGTGCTGAATAGTTGTGACTACGGAATACCACAACATAGAGAGCGCATTTTCTGTTTGGGTTTCAAGCAAAAAACGGATTTCAAATACCCTGCTCCGATAGAATTAGAATATAAAATGTATGATTTTCTTGAGGATTATATTGATACTAAGTATTTTCTTCGAGAGAAAGGTATTAAATTCGTTACAAGTCACAAGAATAGGACAAAGTGTTATACACAAATAAATGGTGATGTTCAACTTTGCCAAAAGCGAAATCAACAATTCAATTGGCATGGAGATTTTGTTTTTCATCCCGATTCAGAATTAACACCCTCAGACCCTGCTTTCGATGAATTTATTTTTGATGTAAGGGATGTTGAAGAAAAGTATTACCTTTCTGAGAAAGTAGCAAAATATGTCCTTGCAGGTGGCACTAAAGGATTTAGAACTTCGACAGAGACAGATTTAGATATAGCGAGGCCTTTGCTCCAATCTATGCACAAGATGCACAGGGCTGGAGTTGACAACTATGTAACTCACAAAGGCCGAATAAGAAAACTAACTCCAAGAGAGTGCTTACGGTTAATGGGCTTTCGTGACACATTCAAAATTGTTGTGTCTGACACATCTACATATCAACAAGCTGGAAATAGTATCGTTGTTGATGTTCTTATTGCATTACTAAAACAATTAGATATAACAAAGTACGGAGTATGATAATCGACGGACAGAAATTTGATGTCACAGAAACATTTGACACGGCTCAAACCGTGCCAGATTGTTTTGTGCTTGGTGGCAGTAAAATTGGCATTGGTCACGGAGAAGCTAAATTTTACATCTCCTCTAAACAGCGAATGCGAGAGTTTTATGGAAATGCCGGTTTTAATGCTCGATGCTTTATTTTGCGCTCTGATCTTCTTGCTTATATGCAAGCAATGAAACAAGAGTATTTGAATCCATCGCAAGACTATAGAGGTAAAGAAAAAATGTCTTCGCTATGGACAGAACGTGTAAATCGTATACAAAAATTGCCTGAAGTTATTGAATTTAATATTCAAGACCAAACACAAATAGCTGGGCCAAGAGGTTATGTCAATTCCGCTGACGAGGCTTATAAGCTTATTCGCGAAATTTCATTACCAAACTTAACTTATATTTCAGCCTTGCGTCTTGCTGATAGCAAAGGTTCAGTTATTTTCTATTGGAAATTGTTTGCGGATTTTGATGCAATAGGTGACTTGCATACTGCATTAGTTTATACTTATGGAAAGAAAGAAGCAGAGATAGAAAAGAAAGTTGTTACTGAAAAGCCTAATAAGCGAGATGAACAACTTAGATATGCTCGTATAGGTCAAGGCCAATATCGTGAAAAATTATTAGAAGAGTGCCCATTCTGCCCCATAACGATGATTAATGATGAGAGATTGCTTATTGCAAGCCACATAAAGCCCTGGGCAGTTTCAACGGACACAGAGAGACTTGACCCTAAAAACGGGTTTATGTTATCGCCTTTGTATGACAAACTTTTTGATAGAGGTTTTATTACCTTTTCTGATGACCGTTGTGTTCATATTTCTAATTGGCTTTCTCCCCAAAATATTCGTCGAATTGGCATTACAGAGGGAAGATTCATTCAATTATTGCCATTAGACGATAAACGCAAGCAGTATTTGGCTTTTCATCGTGAATCAGTTTTCAAAGGTTAAACTTAGACATGATATTAAATTACCGCTTCAGAAATGGAGCGGTTTTTTGTGTCTTTTGGTGGGTGGGCATGTAAAGGTACTTTTGCGGTAAGTTTAATCGCAAAAGTATTTTTATATGTTTACACTTATACTCGCTGTGCTCGTGTTTTATGGTGTAGGGTGTATAGTGTAGAGATTTTAAAAACGAGACACTATGTTTAATAATAAAAATGAACTAATAAAGCAGGTGAATTGGGCATTGCGTGTGCGTGAGCCGTTGGGTTCTCGGGCGGTGAGTGACGTGAGCGCGAAATGGCAGCCTGCGGGTTATAAGGTGCGTTTTGATGGCGGTAGTGCTGTAATTGCGCATTTTGAGGGTCGTATTGTCGCGCTCGCATGGCAGCAGATGGGCGACGTGGAGCGTTACCGTTTTGCCAAAGACAGTGACAAGTTGACGGCGAGCGCGAGTATCTTCGACCGAAGGCGGGCGATACAAAAAAATTGATTGAGTGAGCACAAACGATGGGAATACAACAACCAGCACAACAAATAACAACCTTTCTCACCCGCTGTTGTTACAAGTTGTCCTAGTTGTCGTAATCTTTTTACGACGGGCGTGAAAATTTTATCCACTAAGCGAGCGAAAATGCAAATATTGTGCAAAGTGAATGAGGGTATGTCATAATTCTAGATGATGTGATTCTCGGCAGAGCGTAGGCTGTTGCAAAACTCATTTCAGAGCTAAGAACGTGGATTCTGTAGGGACGGTGCATGCACCGTCCGCCGAATAATTCGACTGAAATACAGGGCTTTGACGCAGCGGACGGAGCCTACTCCGTCCCTACGCTCTGCCGAATAAATTCAAAATATTGAGTTTTGCAACAGCCTACAGAGTCCACATTCTCAGCCCTGAAACGAGTTTGCAACACCTTGCCCATTATTAACCCCAGGGTGCATAGGTCGAAAACCCTGTGTGGCCTGGGGAAAAGGAGCAGCTGGCCTCGTAGAGGGTCAACAGCGTGTGAATCGGCAAAGGGACTTTCTACAGGTTTGATCCTGTCAGTGCGCTCACCAATGCGTCAATTTGCAGCTGGGTCATGCCGTGCGAGAGCAAGTAGCCGGCAAACGCTTTTGCATAGTCAACACCGGGCAGCAGCGCCTCGTCATCCACTCCCGCATAATACATCAGGCAGGTGTTGAGTCTTAACGACACCAAAGTGTTGCACAAATCGCGATGAGAGTCCGGAGTGATCTGGTAATAATTGTCGTAGGTTATCAAATAGTCGGCCACGATTTCATCATACGTTGCTCCGCACAATCCCTCCAGCAGCGCACACACATAGCCGGTGCGATCCTTGCCCTCCATGCAATGCACGATATAGGGAGCCGGATGCAACGGGAGTTCCTTCAGCGCCGCAATCAGACGGTTGTTGTAGTCTTCGGCCGTAGGGTCGGCCTTGAGCGGACACAGTATCACATGGTCACTTTCCCAGAGTGTTCGGCTGTAAGGAGGCATGTCGTAGGTCAGCATCTTTTCCTCGGTGTCGGCAAGGTTGAGCACTGTTTCCACCTGTTCACGCTCCATATATTCCGATACATAGAAAGCACGGTTGATGTCGTTGCAGAACGGCGATGAACTGCGGTGGAGCACGCCGCTTGCAATGTTGCCGGCGGCGACCGCACGTGCATTGGCATACGCCTCGTCGGAGATGAGGTATCCAGTACGATCGTTGCTGTACGTCATGCTCAGCGCCTGCTGCACATCAAG